>JAFGNQ010000297.1 GCA_016926925.1 Candidatus Aminicenantota bacterium | reverse complement strand
GAAATTCGGCCGACCAGTCTTTGTCGCTGTCGTTCAAGAAAAGATCCAAGACTTTGAGCTTCACAGCATTGCGCAAATAATTCAAATCATTGGTCAGTACGACCATGCCCAGATTTTCCTCGGGCACGAGCGTGACTCTTGAGAGAAAGCCCGGCATTCCGCCGCTGTGTTCGACAACTTTTTTCCCGGAATAATCGTACAGAAACCAACCCAGCCCGTAGGTCGAAAAATGCGTGCCCAATTCTTTTTGTGATGGACTGACCGGCAGCAGAGTCCGGGGAGTGAAAAGCTCCTCTATCACCTGGGGACTTAGCACCTGCACTCCTTTCCACCGGCCGTTATCCAAGAGCATGGTGACCCAGTGGGCCATTTCGTCTACGCTGGAATAGATCGTGCCGGCCGGGTCCGGATCTGCCATATACAGTTCCTGTATTTTGCGGTTCAAATGCGGGTAGGCGATGTCCTGCCCTTGATCCAAATGCTGGCTGCAGGTTTTGGATTCCCCCATTTCCAGAGGCTTGAAAATGTGCTCGTAGACGAAATCCGACCATGACAGGCCGCTGACTTTTTTTACGATCTCACCCGAGATCATGTACATGTTGTTCTGATAGCCGAACTCACTCCTGAAATCATTCGTGATCGGCAGGAACCGCATTCTCCTTATGATCTCCCCGTTGTCGTAATCGGTCTCATACCACAGCAGGTCTCCGTAGAATGTTCCGAGACCGCTGCGGTGACTGAGGAGATCAATCATGTTCAGTTCCTTGGTGATATAGGGATCGGCGAGCCTGAATTCCGGAATATAATCTACGACTTTATCACCCCAGCTCAATTTTCCTTGATCGGCCAGGATGCCTATACAGGCTGCACTGAATGCCTTGGTGCAGGAGGCAATGTTGAATAAGGAACCGGTTGTCAGAGCTTCTTTTGTCTCGGTGTTTTTCAGTCCATAGGCATGATTGAAGACGACCTGACCGTCCTTGACGATGGAAACGGCCATTCCCGTAAAATCATGATTTTTGAAGGCGTTTTGGATGTACCTGTCGAGTTTTTCATAATCGACGGTTGATCGGGTCCGGGCCTCGAAAGGATGAATCATGACAATCACGGCAAAAATCAGGCTTATGAATTTTTTCATCGCTCTTTCCTCCGTGTGATATTCTTTGATTTCATCTTTCTGAAATCAGGAAATAAATTATCACATTCGAGACAAAATGACCAACTGCTTTATATTTGAATCTTACGGCATTTTCTTCATCGGACATTTATTTTTTGGCTGAACCTTTCGTTCCCGGAAAGCTTCCGGTGGATGTTTACTCCAAGCGGAGCATGACATACAATAGGGGAGATGAAACTCGAGGATGTGCCCATCGAAAAGATCGACTTCTACGACCAAAGATTCCGCATCTCTCTTCCCGGCAATCTGGACAAGCTCCAGCGGTCTATTGCAGAAAACGGGCTCATCAACCCGCCCGTGGTCACCCTCAGGTCTGGCCGCTATGCAATTGTTACCGGATGGAAAAGGGCGGAGGTTTGCCGCCGGCTCTCGTACGCTTCTCTGCCTTGCCGTGTTTTGGATGAAGGGAGAGATCTCCATGCGTTTCAGACGGCTCTCCAGGACAGTTTGACGACAAAAGATCTCAGCATCTGCGAACAGGCGGAAATACTCATGAAACTCAAGGGTTTCGGTGTGGACGAAGACAGCCTGATAAGCCGCTTTCTCCCCATGCTGGGAATTCCACGAACACGAAATCATTTGGATACCTATCTGGCCGTTGCCGCTCTCGATCCCGAATCTAAAGCTTTTGTCCATGAAAAGAACACCCCGCTGTCTGTTCTCGTTCACCTGATTGAATTGAGCCGGGACGGGAGGGAACGGATCCTCCCGCTCCTCCGTCCTCTCGGTCAAAACAAACAAAAGGAGCTTCTCGAGTACTTGATCGACATTTCCCGCCGGGATTCCGTTCCGGTTCATGCGATTCTCGCCTCGGAAGAAATCCAATCTGTTATCCGTTCCGCAGCTTTATCGGCGCTACAAATAGCGGACAGAGTCCGGATGATCTTGAAAACGAAACGCTATCCGGCTCTTTCCTCGAAGACGGATTTGTTCCTATCGTCACTGAAAAACATCAATTGGCCTAAGGATATAGCGATCGATCCGCCGCCTTTTTTCGAAGGGGAGGACATCACCGTCAAGTTCACCTTCAAAGACAGCGGCGAATTCAGGAAAAAATCGGCCGAACTCAAAGCGATGGCTTCTGAGGACCGGATTTCCGTACTTTTGAAATCGTTTTCGGATGACTGATCAGAGATTTTATCCTAAAAAAATTTATGTCACTAAGGACAGCCTCGGCCATTCCTTGACACATAGAATTTTGACCAAACTCGCCCACATTCCGGCGGAGACCGTCTCTGACAGCTTGTCCGTTTTGGAAGAGCTCAAGCTGAAAAAAGATCCTCTCGGAGAAGGGAAAAAAATCCTTTTGATAACAGAGCAGAAGGGGGGCTTTGTCAAGCCATGTCCCTGTACTTCCCATTACCTGGGCTGTAACTACTTTATCGTCAATACCGAGCTGAATTGCCCTCTCGACTGCACCTACTGCATCCTTCAGCTCTATTTATCCGAATCTCTGATTACGGTGCACTCCAATACGGAAGAACTTTGGGATCAGCTCGATCATTTTCTGGAAACGAACCGCCACCGGGCTCTCAGATTGGGAAGCGGTGAATTAGGGGATTCCCTTGCATTGGATCACATCACGGAGCGTTCCAAGGATTTTCTAACCTATTTCAGGGATCGGAGCAGAAATCATGCCTTTTTCGAGTTGAAAACCAAAACAGTGAACATTGACAACATTCTGGAATCACCGCTTGCTGAGAATGTCATTATTGCCTGGTCTTTGAACTCGGAGAAGATGGCACGACAGGAAGAAAAGGGGGCCCCTCCAATCCGGGAAAGACTCGCAGCCGCATATGCCGTAGCAAAGAGGGGATTCAAGGTTGCCTTCCATTTCGATCCTATTATCCGCTATCCCGGATGGGAGGATGGATATGCGGAAGTCATCGATGCCCTGTTCACAAAAATCGATCAGGATCAGGTCGCTTGGATCAGCCTTGGCAGCTTAAGGTATCCTCCTCATTTGAAAGATATCATAAGAAAGCGGTTTCCCGAAACACGAATCACCGATGAGGAACTCGTCAGGGGGCGGGATGGAAAACTCCGCTATTTCAAACCGCTGCGGCTGCAAATGTACAGAACTATAGCAGGCCGAATAAGACATATTACGAAAGATAGAGTTCGCCTCTATTTTTGTATGGAAAGCGGGGAAATTTGGCGGAAAGTCCTGGGGAAAAAACCAAAGGGCAAGGAGGAGATCGAATATGACCTGTCCTTGCCCTTTGGGTATGTGCGTTAAGCTATATTTGCTTTAAAGCTGGCCACCATTGAAACGACTGTCAATCGACTTTTTCCGTTTTCTTGTCGGTGATGATTCCTACAATTTCGACACCGGCATCTTTCATGATGTCGATAAGATCGACGACGTTTCCGTATTCAAGGTCTTGATCTGCTCTCAAATAAAGCCGTTTGTCGCTTGCCGATAAAAAGGCCTCTTCCAAAATCGATGCCAGGTTTTCTACTTGCACTTGATCTTCGTTCACGTATAAGGTGCCGTCTTTCTTGATATGAAGGACGACCTCGGGATTTTCAGGCATATCAATAGTGTTGAGGGCAGTTGGCAATCTTACGTCAACTCCTTTTTGGACAAGCGGTGTCACAACCATGAAGATGATGAGAAGCACAAGAAGAACATCACAAAGCGGCACGACATTGGGTACCGCAGAGACTCCGCCGTCTTTCGTCGGAACTGAAATTCCCATTTTTTACCCCTATTCTCTATTTTGAAGGATTTAGGTTCTTATCTTTGAGATGTTTCTCTCCTCACGAAGAAGTCAATGACCTCGGATGATGTGTTGGACATCTCAGCGCCGATAACTTCGACTCTTGTGTTCAAGAAGTTATAGCACCACAGGGCGATGACCGCAACTCCGATTCCAAATGCCGTCGTGATCAGAGCTTCGGCGATTCCTGCTGCCACTGCGCCGATTCCGCCCGAGCCGGTGAGAGCCATCCCACGGAAAGCATTGATGATTCCGAAGATCGTTCCAAACAGCCCGATAAACGGAGAAGAGGTAGCGATGGTCGCCAAAGTGTTCAGTCCTCTCTTCATTTCTTGAGTGAAGATAACGGCTGCTCTGTCCATGCCTCTCTGAGCAGAATCGAGCTGCTGGTCGAAGTGGAGATTGGCATCCTTACCTTCCATGAACTCTTTGACACCCGCTGCTGTTATTCGGGCTAAATGGCTTCCCTTATTTTCTTTCTTGCTAGAAAGAGTTAAGGCATCCTCAACTTTCCCGGATTTCAGCAGATCGGCGAGTTTGGGCGCAACTTTCTTGGATTTTGTTTTGGTCCGTGCGAAGACAATCTGCCTTTCCACGAAGAGATAGATCGCGATTACAGAAAGAAAAATCAGTGTGATAGCAACTGCTTTGGCCACCATACCCATGGCCTGCCACATTTCAATCAGACCAAATTGCATTTTTTGTACCTCCTTTTAAAAATCGAAAGCCATTTTTAGCTTTGCTTTATTTTAATTGAAATCTAACGGTGACGGTAAAGATAACGCCTCTTGGGCGGCCGTTGATGATCATAGGCTCGTAAACCCACTGGCGTACGGCGTCAATAGCGGCCTGATCGAGGAGAGGAATGGACCTGAGGACCTTGACCCTCTGGACGCGGCCGTAGATGTCCGTAGTCGCTTCGACGATAACGACGCCCTCGACCCTGGCCTGGCGCGCGATTTCCGGGTAAGAGGGATCGACGCGCTTCATGAGCTTGGGGGGCTTGATTTCGCCGACGGCACGGACAGGAGCTTCGACTTCACCGACGACACCGCCGAGGACGCCACCGACGACACCGCCGAGGACACCGCCGACGACTCCGCCTTCGACTCCGCCCTCGATGCCGCCTTCGACACCGATGTCGGAGAGTTCTTCTTCGGCGATTTCGTCAGGGATTTCGACGGGTGCGACGAGTTGTCCCGGTTGGATGGTCGTTTTAGCCTGAACGGGTTTGATTCGGGTGCGGGAACTGGGTTTGGAGCGCCGTTTGGCCGGCGGTGGTGGAGGCGGTGGAGGCGGTGGAGGAGGAGCGAGAAACGCACTGTAGATTTCCACCTCGGGGACATTGCCCGTTTGTAGTAGAGGGAAAACTATCAGGAGAAGAGCGACGATGACATGGGCTGTCAGCGAAAGAGGAAAGACCAAGGATTTGATGACGATATGTTTGTCTGGTTTGATGAAGGAATCCTGGTACATTTTGCCCTCCTTGACATAGGATTCCGGAGCGCCCCCTTCGATTCCGGATTGGATGCGTGTTGGTAAAGCTTCCCAATATTCTTTTTCGTGCGGGATGGGGACGATTTGCCGGGAGAAATCGTCCAAATTCTTGAGAGCGGCATATTCTTCACGGCATTCGCTGCATTCCGCAAGGTGATCTTTCACCCTTTGCTTTTGATCAAGATTCAGCTCTCCGTCGAGATAGGCACTCAGAAGTTCTTTAAATTTTTTGTGGCTCATCTGATTCCTCCTTGGAGGTATTCGGCCATTTCGTTTTTCAGCGTGTGTCGTGTGCGGCTAAGGCGGGACATAACCGTCCCCTGCGGAATGTTCATCAACTGGGCGATCTGGTAATAGCTCTGGTCTTCATAGACTTTGAGCACAAAAATAACTCTCTGGTCGTCAGGGAGTTCTGAGAGAGCTTTTTTGAATTTTTCCTCCATCTGTTTTCTTTGGAGGTTGGCATGAGGTGAATCATGTTCTGACGCACCCGGTTTATCAGCGACTCTCATTTCTTTATCTCCCATAGGGATTTCTCTTTTCCATTTTTTGATAAAATTAATGGCGTTGTTAACCGCAATTTTTCGTATCCATGAAAAAAAATTCATTCCCTCGTTGAAGTTGTGGAGCGAAAAATAGGCTTTGATGAATGTTTCCTGAGAGAGGTCATCGGCTGACTGGTGAGCCCCCGTCATACGGTGACAGAGGTAGTAGATCGGTTTCTGGTATTTTCTTACCAGGGCTTCGAACGCCTCTCGATCGCCGTTTTTAGCTTTTGCGATGAACATATGATCCTCGCTGTTGTCATGTTGGTGCATTCTCACTCCCGATTACTATACAATCGAATCGCAAAATTATTCCCCTAAGTTTGCATGATTTCCGCTCCTATTATACCTCATTGCGATGATTTTGAGTTTTATTCGGATTGCGAAAATTTATCTTGACAGCGAAGGCCGAATCGTCCTGAGCGCTTCCAAAAATGGAATTCTTAGGTTGTGTATATTGGTTGCAAGATGGATTTGTCATGAGTGCGATACATTTCCTGCTTGCCCGTCGTCATTTTCAGTGGCTGCTAATCCGCTATTTCTTTTTTTGATTTTTACAATCGGAGCCCTATAATAGTATCTGATTATTCATGCGATGAGATCAACGAGAAAGATAGGCTTGCCCGGAGGGTAAAAAGTGCCGACAATAATGATTTAGCAAACCTAAATATTTTACGCTCGGGATTCTTCTCGAAATGATTGAAGGAATATACCGGATGAGCTTGAAGCTATCAGGTTGAAAGCAGGGTAAATGAAGATAGCGCAAATCGCAATCCGTCGTCCGGTGACGACGTTCATGTTTTTCATCGCTGTGGTCTTGCTCGGTTTTATCTCATTGCGGGAGTTGAGTGTGGATCTTCTCCCCGACATCGCCTATCCAAAGCTCTCCGTTGTCATGCGATATCCCGGTGTGGCTCCGGAAGAGATCGAGACCTTGATCACGGATGATCTGGAGGCCGCGGTCAGCCGGATTCCGGGATTGAGGGGTGTTGAATCCGTTTCGAAAGAAGGTGTTGCCCATATGACTCTGGAATTTGCCTGGGGTACAGATATGGATTTTGCCATGCTGCACACCCGGGAGAAGCTCGATAGTGTTCGTGACAATCTCCCCGATGACGCCGAGGAGCCGACAATCATTCCTCTCGACCCACAGAGCAAACCCATACTCACACTTTCCATTTCCGGGGACCGTTCGCTTCTCGAGTTGAAGGAATTTTCAGAGGAGCTGATCAAGCCGCGCCTGGAACAAATCGAAGGTATCGGATCTGCAGAAATAGCCGGAGGTGTGGAGCGGGAGATCCATGTGGAGGTCAACCCCGAGCATCTCGCTCTTTATAATTTATCGATCGAAGATATCGCCCAACGGATTGATGACTTTAACCGTAATCTCCAAGGCGGAACCATAAGAAAAGGCCGCTTCAAATACGCCTTACGTGTTGTCGGCGAATTCGAAAGGATAGAGGAAATAGGTGACATCAGCATCAAGACCACATCACAACGGGGGATCGTCAAGCTCAAAGATGTGGCGGAGATCAAAGACTCCATAAAAGAAAGGGAGGGCATCGCTAGGCTTAACGGAAAAGAAGGCATAGGAATCCTTGTCAGGAAGGAATCCGGGGCCAACACGGTAAAGGTCACTCGATTGGCCCGGAATGTGCTTGCGGATATCCAGAAGGAAAACCCACGCATAGACATCCTCATCGTTGCCGAACAAGCGAAATACATAGAAAACGCCATCGCCTCCGTTATGAACTCCATCATCGTAGGAGGAATTCTCGCTCTGTTCGTTCTATTCATTTTCCTTCAGGATATCAAAACTCCACTGATCATCTCGGTTGTCATTCCCATATCCATCATCGCCACATTTAACCTGCTCTATTTTCGAGGCATCACATTGAATATCATGTCGCTTGGAGGTTTGGCCCTTGGAGTCGGGATGCTCGTAGATAATTCGATCGTCGTTTCCGAAAGCATATTCCGGCATCGAGGCTTGGGCAAAACTCTTTCCGAGGCCGCAGTTATAGGAACCAAGGAAGTAGGGATGGCCGTCACCGCCTCGACTCTGACCACGGTTTCCGTTTTTCTGCCCGTCATTTATGTGCATGGGGTTGCGGGTCAGCTGTTCAAGGATCAGGCATTGACCGTCACCTTTGCCCTCTTATCCTCATTGGTCGTTTCTCTGACCCTGCTGCCTACATTGGCTTCCCGCCAATTCGAATTCAAAGATTTTGATTCCAAAGATAATCAATCCTTCGAATCGGAGAAAAAAGATCGGGCGGACAAGAAATCAAGAGTCCGTTTTCTCCTCTATCCTTTGCTTGGAATCCGATGGCTTCTATACAATATTCCGAAAGGTGCCTTCCTTATCATTAATTTCGTCTTCAGTTTTCTTATCCAAGTTGTTTTGCTCGGCATCCATTACCTAAGCCTTCCTTTCAAACCGGCAGTTCGTGCCGTATTCAAGGGATACAACGCGCTCTACAGAAGCTTCGAAAAGAACTATCACCGCCTGCTTCTCTGGGCTTTGGATAACAAGGGGAAAGTCGCGTTGGGATCGGGCCTCTTTCTTGCAGTGACGATCATGACGGCTTCAATTATTCCCAGGGAGCTCATGCCAAAGCCGGAATCGTCTGCGTTTGAAGTGCATATGAAAGCTCCCGTGGACTATTCTCTCGAACAGACCGGGGAAGTGGTAGCCTCGCTGGAAAATTGGCTTAAGGGGAAAGCTGTCGTGGAGGCCTTTTTCTCCCAGATCGGAATAGTGAGTGGGATGGAGGCATTGAACCCGGATGTTTCCTTGAATTCCGCCAAGCTTTATGTCGCAATGAGAAGGCCTTCCGAAGTCGAAAACCTTGTCGAGTCTCTTCGCGACCGACTTATAGAATTCCCGGGTCTGAGCTACTCCATCGTTAAAGAACAATCCACGCTCACGGAATTTCTCGCATTTTCGACAGCGGAAATCGGTCTGAAAGTCAAGGGAGAAGACCTGAACCGCCTGTCCGTTTTAGCAGGCCGTTTGGTGAACAAACTGGTTGAAATTCAGGGGATTACGGATGTCGCCACCAACTTGGGGGAAGGGAAACCCGAATTTCTGGTAAGTATCAAAAAGGACGCACTGGAAAAATATGACATCTCACCCGGAGTTATAGGAACATTTCTGGTTAATGCCGTTAGGGGACAACAAGCCACTCAGTTCAAAGAGCTGGAGAAAAAGTATGATGTGAGAGTTCGCATGGAGGAGAAAACTCGGGAAAATATCGAATCCATCCTCAATGAACAAATTTCTTACAAGGGCACACTCATCCCCTTGAGAGAGCTGGTAACGTATGAAATTGCCAGAGGACCGAGAGAAATCCGTAGAGAGAACCAGCAGCGGGAAGTCGTGGTTACGGCCAACCTCAGGGGAAGGAAAATCAGTCAGGTCGTGCCTGAAATAAAGAAAAAGATAGCCGAGATCGATGTCCCTCAAGGTTACAGGGTTGTGTTCAGCGGTGAACAGGAAGAGATGACGAAATCCTTCAGGAGTTTGATTCTTGCCTTTTCTCTTGCGGTTTTGCTTGTCTACATGATCATGGCTGCTCAGTTTGAGTCCCTGAAACATCCCTTGTTGATTCTCTTCACTTTACCGATGGGACTGACCGGAGCCGTATGGGCTCTCCTGATTACAGGGCAGACGCTGAATGTAATCTCGATTATCGGCATGGTTGTCTTGGCCGGTATTGTGGTGAACGATGCCATCGTCAAGATCGACTACACGAACCAGATGCGAAAAGAGGGGCTCTCGGTCAGGGAGGCCATCCTGAAAGCCTCCCGAATCCGACTCCGTCCGATTTTGATGACGACAGTCACGACGACGCTGGGCCTGTTTCCCATGTCGCTTGGTTTGGGCAGAGGTTCCGAACTCCAGCAACCTTTGGCGATCGCAGTGATCGGGGGGCTTTTACTGGCAACTTTCCTGACCTTGATTCTGATACCCCTAGCTTACGAAACGGCCGAAAAAGGCAGCCTGCATTGAAATCATGAAAATCTTTATCGAGCGTCCGATCGCAACGGCCATGATTTTTTTGGCGCTTACCGTCCTTGGAGTCTACTCCTTCCTGAATATCCCTATAGAAATGCCGGTGACGCAGGAACAGTTCCCTGAATTAGCCATCATGACCGACTGGTGGGGAATGCCCCCCGACGTCATCCAAACACAGTTGACTTCCCCGATCGAAGAGAAGGTGACTTCAATCAAAGGAGTGCGCAAAATTGAATCTTCTTCCTCGATCGGGAATTCTCAAATCAAAATGGAGTTCGATCCCAAGACCAATATGGAATTTGCTCAACTGGCGATGAGAGAAAAGCTGTCAGAACTCAAAGATGATCTGCCCTTCGGTGTCAAACCCGTCATACAGCCCTGGCTTCCGGAGGATTTTAGCGAGAGGCCCTTTCTCAAATACACCATATCCGGCGATTATTCACTCCAAAAACTGCGGGAGGTGGTAAAAGATAAATTGGAGATCGGGTTGGGTGCCGTTAGGGGCGTTGCCGGAGTCGATATATTCGGAGGCTCCGAGCCTCAGATACGGATCGTCCTGGATGACAGCAAAGTGAAATCACTGAAAGTACAGCCGTTCGTCATCTATCAAGCCATAATCGAAAGAGCACGGATATACCCGGCAGGCACGGCCAGAAAAGGGCCTCAGGAATTTCTTTTTAAAGTGGCCAATCCCATCCAAAGCTTGAGAGAATTGGGAGATATCGTTGTCGCGAGGTCGGGTGACAACGTTATTAAACTCAGGGATATTGCGGCCCTCATTCCATCTTATGAAGACATAAGGCACATCCATCGCATCAACGGCCAGCCCACCATCAGCATGACCATCCATAAAGAAAAGGGATTGAGTACGCTCAAGGTCAGCCGTGATGTCAAAAAACGTCTGGAAGCCATCAAAGAAGAACTGCCTCCGGATTTGATATTCCGGACCGTGGATGACGAGAGCCAGGAAATCCGGAAGCACCTCCGGGAACTGTATATACTCGTGGCCATCATCATTTGTGTGATATTCGGTCTGATTTTTCTGGTGCTGAGGAGCATCAAGCCTTCGCTATTGGTGCTTTCCTCGATCGGTTTTTCCGTGCTCCTGACTTTCAATCTGGTGTATTTGACGAAGATCACACTGAATATGTTGACATTGGGAGGATTGGCCTTGGGTTTTGGCCTGTTCGTCGATAATTCCATCGTGGTTTTCGAGAATGTGCTCCGGATTCGGGAAAGCGGTGTTTCGGCTGTTCAAGCTGCCGTCAAGGGCTCCAGAGAAGTTTTTTTGCCCGTATTCGCCTCCACGCTCACAACGATGAGCGTCTTTTTCTCCATCGCTTATTTCCAAGGCCGGTTGAAGCTGGTCTACCTGCCCATGGCTATTGTGATCGGTTCGGCACTGGCTGCATCGCTCTTGGTATCCTTTTCCGTCATTCCAGCCTTAGCGCCTCGAATGCTCAAAGGTCCGAGAGTGAAAAGAAAAGAGAGATACAGGGACCTTTACGCTAAGGTTCTAAGGTTCTTGATGAAGCATCCGATTGAGATTCTGTTGATCATCGCCGCTTTGTTCTACGCTTCTTACAGCTGGTTCCGTTCCGAAGTCACGCTCGGCGAATTCTTCAGTTGGTACTCCGAAGAAAGGCTGATCGTTTCCGTGGGTCTGCCGGCGGGAACGGATATCGAACAGACGGATGCCGTGATGCGGCAGTTTGAGGAAAAGGTACTGGAAAAAAAATATGAAAAAGAGATGGACACTCATGTGTTGAGCGAACAAGGATTTATTGAAATCACTTTTCCTCCGGATGTGGAGATGTCCTACAGACCATATCTTTTAAAAGAAGAGATGATTCAGCTTGCCGCCAATTTTGCCGGAATCAACATCGGTATATACGGATTCGATCCTCAGGGATATCATTCCGGCTTCGGAAGCGGACCTTTCTATGATTCTCAGATCAAATTCTATGGATACAACTTGAAAAAGCTAAGAGACATTACCGCCGGTATCGAAAAAACGCTCAAAGGGAATCCCCGAATCAAAGAAGTCAAGATCGTTTCCAGCCGCCGCTGGGCCTGGTGGATGACAGATTCTTTCGAATACATCTTGAAACTGGATAAGGAAGCTCTTCGTAAATACGATATCGATCCCAATTATCTTTTTTATCAAATTTACACACAAATCAGCGGCCGCGGGATCGGCCGGTTGAAAGTTAAAATTGCGGGTAAAGAGCTTGAGTTTTCCATAAAATCCCCTAAAGCGGAAGAATTGGATCTTGAAGAACTCCGGGACGTTATGATACAGACATATAAGGGAGAGTACCTAAGACTGGGGGAAATCTCGAAGTTGTTGGAGAAACCGATCGCCGGTTCCATCGACCGGGAGGACCAGCAGTTCCAGCAGACGGTTGGGTGGGAATTCAGGGGTCCGGGCAAGGCAGCGCAAAGATACCGGGAAGGCGTGTTTGCACGTTTGCGGTTGCCCCCCGGTTTTTCAGCCTCCATCGAAGACACCTGGTTTCTCACAGTAGAGGAGAAGGGACAGATTAAATTCGCTATAATCTTCTCGCTTGTCGTTATTTTCATGATTCTGGCTGCGCTCTACGAGTCCATCATCCAACCGTTCTTCATTCTCTTAGCGGTTCCCTTAGCCTTGATTGGTGTATTCGTCGCATTCGTGATAGCGGATTTTTCCTTCGATTCCTCCGCTTATATCGGGGTCATATTATTGGGGGGTATCGTTGTCAACAATTCAATCCTACTGGTCGATCATATGAACCTGAAGCAAAAGCAGGGGATTCCTTTATACGAAGCCGTAATCCAAGGAGCGCGAGAGCGGGTGAGGCCGATTTTGATGACGACAGGGACGACTGTTTTGGGGATGCTGCCCCTAGTGTTGATCCAGCTCGAAGCGGGAAAAAAACAAATCTGGGCCTCCCTGGCGCTTTCTGCTGTAGGAGGCCTCATAAGTTCGACCTTCTTCATTCTCATCGCCATCCCCATCTTCTATTACTATGGTGACGGAGCCAGACGATGGTTCATTCGGAGAACAGTCGAACTGAAGACGGCCTGGAAAAATTTCTGAGAATATATATCATCCCGATAGATAGCCTGGATTATTCACGAGTCGAGGTAGTTGTAGCGACAAGGAAGCGGCCTGTGAAGCTGTAGTGAACTATCGCGAACAGGCTGCGACGAAGCCGATGCGACAAGATCGGCTCGACTAAGGTAAAAAACACCGCCATAGGAGTTGAAATTCTTTAAAATATGAGTTGCGGTGGTTTTTATGAATAATTCAGGATAGGAAAATTCTTTGATTTAGAGCCTGTATTTAGTGTACAATCTTTCACTTCGGAGGTTATCATGACGACGTATTCCATTCCTGAAATCAAAGCTAAAATCAAAAAATTCCCCAAGGTCGACCTGATCCATGCACCCACTCCCTTCCGTAAATTGACGAACTTGACAAAAGAATTAGGAGGTCCGGAGATTTACATCAAGAGGGATGACCTGACGGGCCTGGCTTTTGGGGGAAACAAGTCGCGCAAGCTGGAGTTTATCATACCCGATATTCAAGCAAAGGGGGCGGACGTGGTCATCACCTGGGCTAGCCTGCAGTCGAATTGGTGCCTCCAGACTGCAGCGGCAGCCAGAAAATTCGGCATCACGCCGATTTTGATCCTTTTCAAGACTTACGACCTACCTGATGAGTATGACGGCAATTTGCTCCTCGATTTAATCTTGAAAGCGGACATCAAAGTCAGAGAAGCCGACGCCGGAAAGGTTCTGAGTAAGGAAGACGTCGACGGAGTTTTGGATGAGGTCGTTCTGGAAGTCAAGGAGTGGGGACACAGACCCTATGTAGCTCCGATCGGAGGTTCGATGGTGGGAGGATCGATGGACAGACCTCTCGGTGCGGTCGGTTACGTCAATGCTTATGCAGAGATGTTGGAGCAGACGAATGGCTTGGGTTTTCAACCCGATTATGTCATCCACGCAACCGGTTCCGGAGGGACACAGGCCGGTCTCGTATTCGGCGCAAAAGCCTTGAGTCCCGGTACTAAGGTTCTCGGGATAAGTGTCTCCGATGAAAAAGCCCCTTTCAGTAAAGACGTGCTCACTATTGCTAAGGACACGGAAAAAGCGTTCGATATGGATCTCTCGATTCAGGAAGATGATATCATTGTTTTTGATGAATACTTGGAAGACGGTTATGGCTTCGTCACCAAAAGCGTTGTGGATAGTATCCGGTTCGTGGCCTTGCATGAGGCCATCTTTATCGATCCCGTTTACACAGGAAAAGCAATGGTTGCACTGCGGGATCTTGTGGTGAAAGGGAGCATCGAAAAAAATGCGAAAGTTGTCTTTTTCCATACCGGAGGAACCGCCGCATTGTTTCCCAACAAGCACAAGATCACGTCTTATCTGAACGATTAGTGTTGTTGCTCTAAGTTGCAGCCTTGCCTCTTGAATAATATGCCAAGGTGCCCGATCTTGCATTTCAGGGAGGTGAAGCTATGTGTGCACAATTCAAATGGCCTGAATTTAAGGATGTGCTGGATGCACGGCAGGTTATCGGCAATTATCTGAGCAGGACTCCGCTCTATTCTTATCCCCTCTTGAATCAGCTTCTGGATGCTAAGATTTTCATCAAGCATGAAAATTACCTGCCCACAGGAGCTTTTAAAGTCCGCGGAGGAATCAACTTGGTTTCTCGTTTGAACAAAGATCAGAGAGACCGGGGCGTGGTGACAGCCTCGACGGGGAATCATGCGTTGTCTATTGCCTATGCCTCGAATCTTTTCGGAGTTCCTGCTACGATTGTGATGCCGGAGAAATCAAACCCAAGCAAAGTCAAAGCCGTAAAAAGCCTTGGAGCCACCGTCCTGTTTTTTGGAAGGGTTTTTGATGAGTCAAGGGATTACGCCGAAAAAATAGCTGGAGAAAGGCACGCCCGCTACATTCATCCGGCCAACGAGCCTTACCTGATATCGGGAGTGGCGACCTATGCCCTGGAAATTTTCGAAGACCTGCCTTCTTTGGATATGATTATCGTTCCTGTCGGCGGCGGCAGCGGGGCCTCGGGATGCTGTCTCGTTAAAGAAGCTCTCAATCCGAAGGCCGAAATTGTAGCCGTTCAGGCTTCGAAGGCTCCGGCCGCCTATCTTTCTTGGAAGAACAAAAAGATCGTCAGGGATAAAATGGAGACAGTCGCCGAGGGTTTGGCCACTCAAGTGGGATTTGAATTGACACAGGAAATACTTCAGAAACATCTGGCGGATTTCATCCTGGTTTCGGAACAAGAGATGGAAGCGGCCATCCTCATGGTAATGGAGCTGGTCAGAAACCTGGTAGAGGATGCCGGCGCTTCACCTTTGGCGGCGGCATTAAAAATCAAGGAGCGCCTGAAAGGCAAAAAAGCCGCCCTGATAATAACCGGGGGGAATATTTCGCTTCCCCGCCTAAGAGGTATCCTTCGGGAATGATTCCGGTACGGGGGTTATTTACTCGTGCTTTTGAGGTACTTGAAAAATTCGCTGTCCGTCGAGAGAAGGAGCCAAGTTTCCTTGTCCATCGTTGTCCGGTAAGTTTCCAACGTTTTCATGAACTGGTAAAATTCCGGGTCCAGGTTGTAGGCTGAAGCGTAAATGTGCGTGGCCTCAGCATCCGCCTTCCCTTTGATTTCCTGGGCTGTTTTGTAAGCCCCGGATATGATTTTTTTCAACTCCCGTTCTTTTTGACCTCGAATCTCGGCGCTTTTTCCATCGCCCTCGGAGCGGTATTTGGCTGCGATCCGCTGCCTTTCGGCGATCATCCGGTCAAAGACTTTTGTCTGGACTTCGTCGACGTAATTGACTCTTTTAATCTGGACATCCTTGAGTTCGACGCCGAATTCGGATGTGATCGCGGATGCGGTCTCGAGAATAATTTTGGCAATTTTTTCCCTTCCTGTTTCTATCTTTTGGGCAATGGTTCCGGCATCGATGATTCTGACATCTTCGGTAAGTTCAAATTCTCTGTTGGAAGAGCGCACGATTTCGATCAGATCATAATTGGCGATGGCGTTCCGCGTCTCTCCGTCGATCATGTCGTCCAGTCTTGACTGTGCGCCTCTCTCATCCCGGACTCTCTGAAAGAAAACGAGAGGATCGCTGATTCGCCACCTGGCGTATGTGTCCACCCAGATGTATTTTTTATCCTTTGTTGGAATCTGGTTGGCGTCACCGTCCCACTCCAGCCATCTCTTCTCGAAATAATTGGCCTTCTGGATAAAAGGAGCTTTAATGTGCATTCCGGGGGTCGTGATGGCGTCTCCGATCGGTTCGCCGAACTGGGTGATGATCACCTGGTTCGTCTCCGAGACGACATAAAGGGCGTCGAGCAAAACGATCAATACAGCCAGCGCGACAACTCCGAGAATGATGTATCTCGTTTGCTTACTCACTTTTCGCCTCCTTTCCCAAATTCAAAAGAGGCAAAATGCTTCTCTGCTTCTCATCGAAGATGATTTTCCTTTCGACTTTGGGCATGATTTCGGCAATAGCTTCAAGGTAGAGGCGCTTGCGGGTTACCAGCGGAGCACGTGCATATTCCTTGTAAATGGCTTTGAATCGATCCGCGTCTCCCAGGGCATTGTTGACTCTCTGCATGGCATAGCCCTCGGCCCCCCTGATCGTCTGCTCGGCTTCCCCTTCTGCTTTAGGGATCTCTTGGTTGTATTCAGACCAAGCTTCGTTGATCTTTCGTTCTTTTTCCTGAAGGGCTTCATTGACCTCGTTGAAAGACGGTTTGACCGGGTCGGGCGGGTTCACATCCTGGAAGATGAGCTGGTTGACTTCTATACCGATTTCATAGAGGTCGCACATCTGCTGCAGCGCTTCTTTGGATGCCATGGCCATCCGCGCTCTTCCGATGGTGATGACCTCGTCCACGGAATTGTCACCGACAAGTTTACGTATCACGGCTTCGTTCATGTAGCGGAAGGTGGCGTTGACATCGCGCACTTTAAAGAGATATTTGTAGGGATCCTTGATCTTGTACTGAACAATCCATTCACAGACCACAACGTTCAAATCTCCTGTGAGCATCACCGCTTCTTTTGCCGATTCGGGTGTAATCCTGAATTCCGACCGGATACCGGGCCTTGTGGTCCGAAAGCCGAACTCCAGCTTGAGTTGTCTTTGGACCGGAACTTTTGTCAGAGTTTCGATCTGGAGAGGGAGCTTGAGGTGAAGTCCCGGATCCGATGTCCTGACGAATTT
>JAFGNQ010000296.1 GCA_016926925.1 Candidatus Aminicenantota bacterium | reverse complement strand
GAAATTCGGTGACAGAGCCAACTTCAATCCGACTGAGAGGCTGCTCTACAGCCACGATATTGCGGCCATGCCGAGTTTGTTCAAACGGCTGATCGGAAACACCCTTCCGGATGTGGTTGTCCAGCCTCAAAATGAGGATGAGCTCGCGGAGCTTGTCAGGTGGGCTTCGCAGCGAAAGATCCCGTTAGTTCCTAGAGGCAAGGGATCTTCGGGCTACGGCGGCATCATCCCCACACGAAACGGAATCGTCGTGGATTTTTACAGGATGAAAGAGGTCCTTTCTATGGACAAAGATGCGGAAAAAGTAACGGTTGAGCCCGGGATTACATGGGAGCAGCTCGACCGAAAGCTTAAGCCGGAAGGTCTGGTCATCAGACTTTATCCGACAAGTTATCCCTCTTCTTCGGCTGGCGGCTGGCTGGCGCAAGGAGGAGCCGGCTTGGGCTCTTACGAGTACGGATGGTTCTCAGAGAACGTGGAGAGCGCCCGGGTCGTTTTGCCAAGCGGAGAAGTTAAAGAGTTTTCAGGAAAGGATTTGGATGTCATTGCCGATGCAGAGGGAACAACCGGCTTGATCAGCCGGATGACCGTCCGTGTTCAAAAATTGACGGACATCGGAGTGTCTGCCGTCGCCTGTCCTGACGCCCATAAACTGACAAGGATATTCCAGGAGTTTATAGACCGGGAACTCCCCATATGGTCTGTTGTTTTCATCAATCCTCGAATGGCGGAGATGAAAAACCGGGCGCCTGTGATGACCCACCATGGTCACCCGATTGAGCATAAGGTGATCCTCCCGGCCGCCTATATCGCCACTCTCGCATTCAGAGAAGCCGACAGGGAAAAAATTGTCCCTGTGCTTTCTGAGATCGTGAAAAGATGCGAAGGGGAAGTCCTGACCCGGGAAATTGCAGAGCATGAGTGGGAAAACAGATTCAAGCTGATGGTCGTCAAACGTCTCGGCCCCTCTCTTGTTCCTGCCGAAGTTGTGGTGCCTTTGGAAACACTGGGTGATGTGATGGAGGAAATCGAAGATAAGGTGAACCAGCCCGTTGTCAAGGAAGGTGTCATCATAAAGAAGGGAAAAGAGGGAAAACCCGAGGCCGTGATTTTGGGATTCATCCCCAGTGACCAGAGAAAATTTTCTTACAACTTTGTATTCGGTTTGGTTTTGACAATCATGAAAATAGCCCAGCGACACGGCGGCCGTCCTTACTCCACAGGATTGTATTTTACGAACAAGATCGAGAGCATTATGGGGAAGGATAGAGCCGATCGGCTCAAAGCGTTCAAAAAGAAGGTCGATCCCAAAAGGCTTCTGAACCCCGATAAAGTCGTCAGCAGCAGCCTTGCGGGCAGGGCTCTCAGTATGGCCAACATTTTTGAACCTATGGTGCGGCCGTTCGGAAACAACGTCAGCACCAGGGTAGGCGAACGTTTTGACAAACCTGTCCGAGGCATCCCCTCCGACGTAGCCTGGTACGCCTACGGCTGTTCCCAGTGCGGATATTGTCTCGACGAATGCGATCAGTTCTTCGGCCGCGGCTGGGAGAGCCAGTCACCCCGCGGAAAGTGGTTCTGGTTGCGTGAATACATGGAAGGACGCGTCGAATGGAACCAGTTCATGGTGGACACCATTCTGGTCTGTACGACCTGCGAATTCTGTAATCTTCGCTGTTCGGCCGCCTTACCTATCGAACCTTCCTGGATGAAGCTCCGGGGAAAGCTGGTTCATGAAGATAAAGAGATGACCTTTCCTCCGTTTGAAATGATGGATGCGGCTCTTCGTTCGGAGGGAAATATCTGGGCAGGATACAGGAAGGACAGGTCGCAGTGGTTTCCTGCAGAGCTCAAAGAGAAGCACGGACCCGGAGTCAAAAGTCCGAACGTCTATTTTGCAGGTTGTACCGCCTCTTATGTCGAGCACGACATCGGCGCGGCCTCAGCCACGCTTCTCGATGCCGCAGGCGTCGATTTCACCTACTTGGGAAATGTGGAAAACTGCTGCGGAACGCCTATGCTCGTGGCCGGCAAATGGGACACTTTTGAATTGATCATGAAGAAGAATATTGAAGCGGTAAAAGCCACCGGAGCCGATACGGTGATCACTTCCTGTCCCGCTTGCGACATGATGTGGCGCCACACCTACGCCGAGTGGGCAGAGAAGCTGGGTATGGATTATGATATAAAGACAAAACACTACAGCGAGGTGGTTTCCGAGAAACTGCGCAGCGGCGAATTCAAGTTCACGCATCCGGTCAACAACAAAGTCACCTGGCATGACTCCTGCCATATCGGTCGTGTTTCCGGAGTCTACGAGGAGCCCCGCGAGCTGATCAAAGCTATTCCCGGGATCGAATTCGAAGAAATGGCCCATAACAGGCAGGAGGGTCACTGCTGCGGCAGCGTTCTGACTCTGCTTAAAGAACCGGCCATCGCCGCCGATATAGGAAAATCCCGCCTGGATGAGGCGACAGACATCCATGCCGACACGGTCTTGGCTCTTTGTCCTTGTTGTGAATTCCAGTTGCGTGTCTCCAAAGACAAAAAGAACATACCCGTCGGGATCTCAGACCTAGCGGCATTTTCCTGCAAGGGGCTCGGCAAGGATTTTGAAGACCCGAGTCCCGAAGTAGCCCGGCAGTGGGCCGTATTCGAGGGCATGATCGCTCTCATGACACCTCAGGGATTTGCGAACCTGATGAACACGATGTGGCCCGAGCTTCTGAAGGCCATGCCTATGGGAATGGGAAAGATGATGCGTGCTGTTGGGAAAATGGGTGTTTTCGGAGAGGCTCTCTTTGCTGTGATGAAACCGATGTTCCCGGTCCTTTTTCCCAGACTTCTTCCCGGAATGATGCCCAAGGTGATGCCGACCATGCTCAAGCGTGTGGCCGAACAGATCCCCATGCCTGATTATATGCAGGAGCAAATGCCCGACATGATGCCCAAGGTGATGAACAACCTCATGCCCAAAATGCTTCCCGATGTCGTGCCTCTGGTGGTACCGCAGATGATCGCTTTTTTGCGCGGCAGCGCCTGATTTCCACTCGATTTTTTCGAGCTCAATATTAAGATGAAAATAGTGATTTTTGCACAAAAGTTGTTCTGCTGCAAACCCGTTTTCGTTTATAATGAGAAAATCAACAGGAGGTTACCGACATGTTTTACTGGGAAGATCAAGATGAGATCAAAGAATTGCACTTGGATGATGATGACGAAGACGACGACTATTACGAGGAAGATGAAGACGATGATTACGATGAGGATGAAGATGACGATTATGGTGACGATGATGACGATGAGTTCGCTTCAGTAGAGTGAGAGAATAATTAGAGAAAAAAAAGGGCCTCTTTCGAGGCCCTGTCACAACGATCCTACTTGAAGATTAGGATAGTGTTTTCTCTCAGAGAAAACGGCACTGCCGGAAACTATTGTGATTTTCTGATGTAGATATCCCCGTTAAAATTGTTGAATGTGTAGTCCGGGCCTCCGCCGTTGATACTCCCGACGATGTACTTGTCGAAACTGATTCTGTACCCCCCGCCTTCCGCACGCTCGTCTTCTTCGACTTTTTGGGGAGCCTTTTCAAGCTGGATGTCGAAGTCGCTGTAGACATCGCCCCGCTCGGACTTCATTTTAACTCTGGCCTTGATATTCGCGGGGAAGGAAACGTCGATATTGCCGTTCCAGGTACTGAAGGACATAGGCTTGCCGGGGTCGACCTTGGTGAAGGTGACGGTCACCGGCCCGTTGAAAGTATTGGCTACTACCGAGCCGGATATTCCCGTCAGAGTCAGGCTGCCGTTGTGGTTGTTCGCTTCTATATCCCCGCTGACGTTTTCCACGATGATGTTGCCGTTGTTGTGCGCCGACAGCTCCAAAGATGTGTTGTAGGGAACCTGGATGAAGAGATCGACGGTCTGTCTTAGGGAAGACGCACTTATTTGCATCTCGTTGTCTTCTTCCTCGATTTCCAAGCCCGATCCTCCGGGAACCCGAATCAACCGCAGTCCCTTGACGTCTTTCTTCGACTTCTCTTCCTGCACCATCCGCTCCCGGACCTTGGCCTCGACGATGACTTCTTTTCCGTCATAGCCTTTGACCGTGATTCCGCCGTTGTGCACGCCGATTTCTACCATTCCCGGCTTAGCGGGATTGCTGAAGGGGACCGTGGCTCGGTCCGCAGGTTTTTCCTGGGCGAAAAGAAATGCACCGGCGAGAAATGCGAGTGCGACGGTTACGATAATTGAATGATATTTCTTCATTTCATCCTCCTTGTTCATTTTTGTTGATCATGAGGTCTCCGTTCAATGTGTCCATTCTAATTTCAGGACCTCCTGTGTTTATGCGGACGCCTATGAAACGGTCGCTTTTGTAGACAAATTTTCCGTGCTTGTGTTCTTGGGTCGCTGCCATTGCCGGAAGGTAGTCCACGGGGAAATCCGAGTAGGCGTCTCCATTGAAAGTCTTTAACCTGAAATCCGCCGAAAGTCCTTCCCTGAATTCAATGTCGATATCTCCGTTTATGGTTTTAAAAGAACAATCCTCGGCGGGATTCTTAGCGAATCGAATGACGATGCCTCCGTTGACGGTGTGGGCATCGCCCGAGCCGGCCATTCCTGCCATTTCGATCTTTCCGTTGACGTTTTGGATGTCGAAGTCCCCTTTGACATCGGTTACGGAAATGTCTCCGCCGGTCACGGTTTTAAGATACAGGTTGGTTCGGCGCGGAACTTTCAGAAAAAAGTTGTAAT
>JAFGNQ010000295.1 GCA_016926925.1 Candidatus Aminicenantota bacterium | reverse complement strand
TTATCATATAGTAGAATGTGTCAAACTTCAAATCCCGGTAGCTGAATTATTTATAAAAACCGCCGACTCTCATATATTAAAGAATTTTTACTCATATTTTACCGGAGTTAACCTTTAAGGGTGAGAAGCATTTTTTAAAATTCACCTTGGATATCCTCCCAACAGGTGATTGACGGATTCCCTGCGATTTGCCAACATGAATCTCGAATCATAGCAAAACTATCATACTGATTTTGGCGGCTCGTAAGTTTTTTTAGTTTGACAAAGCTAATGTTTTTTGATAATTACATAGACAAGTCGACAAGCAAATTTAGCTATGCACATGTCAATATGGAAAAAATAGCTGTATATCCCGGTTCGTTCGATCCCATAACCAATGGACACGTAGATATCATCAAAAGGGGATTGAAGATATTCGATCGAATAATAGTAGCTGTCCTTGAAAATCCCAAAAAAAGCCCGTTATTTCCGACTAAAGAAAGAGTGAGGATGATTAAGGCGATTTTTTCGGATGAGACAAACATCGAAGTCTTGTCCTTCGGCGGGCTTCTTGTCGATTTTGTGGAGGAACACAAAGCCCAAATAGTTATCAGAGGCCTTCGAGCTTTATCCGACTTCGAATACGAATTCCAGATGACGCTCATGAATCGGAAGCTGAATCCGGACATTGAAACACTTTTTATGATGCCCAACATCAGCTACTCGTTCTTGAGTTCGAACTTAGTCAAAGAGGTCTCGATGTTGGGAGGACGCCTGAAAGAGCTAGTTCCCGAGCAGGTCGAAAGAAAATTGCGAGAGACTTTTAAAAGGAATCCAAAAACGACTCTCATATAAAGAGGAATAAAATGTTGGGATTTGGACGAGATAAAGGAATGGTTGGAGTTGACATCGGGTCTTACTCCATCAAAGCGGTTGAGCTCAAATCAAAGAAAAGAGAAGGCGAACTGCAGTACGAAGTTAAAAAAATCGGTTATGAACTGCTCCCACATGACGCCATTGTTGAAGGAACGATCATTGACTCTGCCGCCGTCATCGAAACGATCAAGATGGTTTTCGATGAGAACAAGATCACGAACAAGAATGTGGTTATCTCCATCTCCGGCAATTCCGTCATCATCAAAAAAATTGCACTCCCGGCGATGGAATCCGAAGAACTGGCAGAATCCATCATCTGGGAAGCCAAGCACAACATCCCCTATCCCTATGAAGAAACGAACGTCGATTACGCCATAGTCAAACCCAGCCCGCACTCAGCAGAAAAAAACCTCGATATCCTCCTCGTAGCTGCAAAAAAGGACAAAATCGCGAACTACAGTAATGTTGTCAATCAAGCGCGCAAGAATCTTGATGCTATCGAAGTGGATGTTTTCGCGCTCCAAAACGCCCTGGAGTACAACTATCCTGAAATTCTTAGTGAGAAAACCGTTGCCATGATCAATCTTGGAGCTAACATCACCAATGTCATCATCATTGAAAAAGGCGTCCCTCAGTTATTCAGGGATCTGTCAATCGGAGGTTCCTTCTTCACCGAAAACCTGAGCAAAGATCTGAACATCAGCTTTGATGATGCGGAAAAGGTTCTCAAAGGGCTCCCCGTGAAAGATATTCAACCCGAACAAATGCAGACTGTCTTGGACATGAACATCCAGAACCTTATGGAGGAAATCGAGAAAACGTTCTCCTTCTATGAAGCCGGAGAGAAAAAGGACAAGAAAATCGAGCACATTTTCCTCAGCGGCGGTCTGTCCAAGCTGAAAGACCTGCCGCAAAGTTTTGAAAAATTGCTCAATATCAAGACTGAAACTTTCAACCCGTTTCGCAGAATTTCTTTCGATGAAAAGAAATTCGATAACATCTATTTCGAGGAAATGGCAGCTCTCTTCGGAGTTGCCACCGGCCTCGCAACAAGAAAAACGGAAAAGTAAGCCATGATCAGGATAAACTTATTAAAACCTGAAAAAAAGGAAATTCGAGAGACGGCTATTGCACCGACTCCCGAATTTAAAGAGAAAAAAAAGCAACCCTACTTTGCACTGTTGATCCTCGTTGCTATCATCGCAGCGGCTGCACTCTTTTTCTACCAGCGGAGCGCAATAGCGCGAGAACACAAACTTTTAAGCGCTGCTCAAGCAGAGAAAAAGAGTCTTCAGGATGTCGTCGCCAAGCTGGACGAACTCGAACAACAGAGAAACCTCTTTCAACGAAAGATAAGTGTCATCACTCAACTCCAATCCCGGCAGCAGAATGCAGTTATCATCATGGACGAGCTCAGTAAAAATCTTCCCAACTGGATCTGGTTAACTGAAGTTTCCTATTCCAACATGGAGATACGCATCAAAGGAAGAGCCGTTTCGAACAACCTTCTTGCCGATTACATCTACAACCTCGAAAAGAGCCCGAGTTTCCGCAGTGTCAGACTCGTATCGTCCACGCAGAGAAGAGTCAGGAACAACCAGTATCTTGAATTCTCACTCACAGCGAGTTACGTCGGAAAGGCATCCGAAGACTCTTCTCCGGAACGAGAAATGGAAGGGGAAGGACAATGAGAGAATGGCCGTGGTATTCCTATGTTCTTATAGCGTTGATCATCCTCGGACTCTTCTACTTCCTGCATTACAAACCAAAGAGTGAAGACCTCAACACAACCCGGGAAGAGCGGATACGGACGGAAGCGGAGATCGTCAAGTTGAGAGCCCAAAAAGAGAAAATGGACAAGATCGAGAAAGAAATCGAATCCATGAAAAGTACGCTGAGCGAGCTTGAAACAATCATTCCTCAAAAGGAAGAAATCAGCGACATATTAAGAAAGATCCAACAATTGGCATGGGATTCCCGCTTAAGCATTGAAAAATTCATCCCCAAGGAAGACATCGATAAAGAATTTTACCTTGAAAAACCTATTGCAATCGATATCACGGGCAACTACCACAATCTTGCCATATTCTTCGATCGTTTGAGCAACTTTTCCCGGCTGTACAATATTGAAGATTTTACGATTAAGGCTCTTAGAGACCAATCGGAGGCATCGACCATATCGGCTTCATCTACCGCCGCCACCTATATTTTCAAGGAGGCCGTGCCGGAAGAAGGAGAAGAAGAGGGAACGCAAAATAAACCGGGGAAAAGCCAATGAAAAAAATCATAATACCGGTACTCTGTTTGGGTTTGCTTTTTGTGAGTCTGCAGCCCTTAACCGCCCAGGAAGAACAACAGGAACCCCAGAGCAAACCTCCTGAAGAGATATTCAAGAAAAGACCCCAGAAATATTTCCCAGGAGACAGGAGAGACCCCTTCAAGGACCTGCTCGCAGGCAGAGAAGTCGAAGAAAAAACGGGCAAAGAAGGGGTGAGCTCTTACATGATCGATGATATCCAACTCATCGGTATAGTGAAAATTAGAGATAAATTTTTAGCTCTCATAAATGGTCCTCAGGGATTCCCCTACAAAATCCAAGCCGGAGATGAATTCGCCAACGGATTTGTCTTATCGATCGACTATTCGAAAGTGGTTTTTCGACAGACGATAGACAGGGGTGTGCCCTTAACCAGGCCTAGAGATATTACCAAAGAAATAAATCCAGAGGAGCGATAACATGAAAAGGGAAAAATATTTGCAGGTACTCTCCTTTTTATGCATCCTAACTCTCCTGAGCGGTGTGACAAGCAGCAAAGATTCCGAGGCCTTGATAGATAGAATTTCCGTTCTCACCGGTAAGCTGAACACCAAAATCCTGGTGGAATCTCAATCGCCACTCCCAGTACTCAGATCACAGTACTCCGCAGAACTTCCCGCTACAATCGTCGTGGACTTCAAATGCTCGGATTCACCCATGGAACCTCGCCTCGAGCACAGCGGATCTGCATTGGTCAAAGACATAAAGATGGGAAAAGGAGATACAGACAATCTGCGCCTGTTAATCGATCTGGAAGAAAAAGTTCCCTATCGTATTTACAACAGCCAGAAAACCACAATTATCGAGCTGAATAACCTAAAAAATGATGGAGGATTCATCCTCGATGCAGAAACGGGGCGAAGCACAATTCATCTGAACGATTTGGACATTTCCGAAGATGACAACAGCTTGGATGTTACGGCACGCATGAGTGAAGCGGCGTTTTCACATGTGTTTGCCCTCGATAATCCACTGCGCCTGGTTGTCGACCTTTACGACACGGTTCTGACCAGCAGGAAGACGGATTTCAACATCAACAAACTCGGCGTAAAGCGAGTTCGGTCAGCTCAGTTCCACCATGAAGATCCTTACACCATCACACGTCTCGTGTTCGACCTGGACGAGCCCAAATTCTACACTATCTCTTCGGATGACGACCATGTTACCGTTTCTTTCTTTAAAGAAGTCAACCTCGATGCAACACTCATGAGCGGCAAGCCTGAAATTGAAAAGCCTGCAGATACAATTACGGAAGTCGCACAAGCGGTCGAGCCTGAGATGCAAATGGGGACACAGATATCTCAGGCCTCCATGGAAATCGATCCGGAAGCAACACAAAAACCGGCAGCCGAAGAAGAAATTCAATCCGCATCCGTTCAAGAGACACCCGCGCCCGTAGTATCTGAAAAGGAATTCTTGCAGGACAACGAGACTCCGCCTGCTGAAAATACATCCGACGGCAATCAAGAAGAAGCCATGATGACAGAACTTGACTCGCTGATGGAATCACAACCCAAGCCTGAGGAAAACATAGAAGCTACGAAACCTGAATCAAATGGAGCCGCCGCCAAGCACAACGGCAACGGCAAAATCGTTGCTTATCCCCAGGAGCAGCAATTTGTCCCGCAAACAGTCGACGCACCGGAAGAAAAGTACTCGGGTGAAATACTCAGCATGAAGTTTAAAGATGCGGATCTGCGGGATGTTATCCTCTATCTGGGAGATTTCGCCGGCCTGAATGTTGTCTTCGATCCGGAAGTAAGGGGCGTCGTGACCGTCGATCTCAAAGATATCCCTTGGGATCAAGCACTCGATATCATCCTCAAGACAAACAAGATGGGCAAGACTCTCGAGGGGAACGTTTTACGGATCGCTCCTACCAACATCCTTACAAGGGAACAAGAAGAAGAACGGAGACTCCGTGAAAGCAAGGTCATGTCAGGCCCCATGGTAGTCAAGACATTCACGCTCTCTTATTCGAGAGCCGGAGAGGTCGAGAGCCTCCTGAGGACGAAGATGTCCGAGCGAGGAGAAATCATCGTCGACGAGCGCACGAACACTCTGATAATCACAGAAGTCAGGGATAGAATGGATGTCCTGGAAAGATTGATCGATGTGTTCGACACAGCGACTCCGCAAGTTTCCATCGAAGCACGGATCGTCGAGGCGACCTCCACATTCATCAGGAATCTCGGCGTCCAATGGGGATTCAGAGGTATTTCGGATCCCTTTTACGGAAACCAAACATCCCTCAAGTTTCCTAACAGAGGTGTCGTGGATGGAGCCCTTATCCCTCAAGGAATCGTGACCAAGGGAATCGGTGGTCCTCTAGGCGGATATGCAGTCAACCTGCCTGCACCTGCTTTCAGCACAGCCATCGGGCTCTCTATGGCTAATGTTCTGGACACGTTCAGGATCGACATGGCACTTTCCGCACTCGAGACATCCGGTGAAGGACGCATCATCTCTGCTCCGAAAGTAACCACTCAGAACAACCAGGAAGCGGAAATCATCCAGGGCAGACAAATCCCTGTCCAGACCGTAGCCAACTTCACGGTGACAACACGGTATGTCAATGCCGCCCTGGAACTGAGAGCGACTCCACAGATTACCGCAGAGGGGACCATCATCATGTACATCCAGCTGAGAAACAACGCAGCCGACTTCGCCAACCTCGTCAACGGAATTCCTCCCATAACGACACAGAGCGCACAGACAACCGTGATGGTTCCCAACGGAGGAACGACGGTTATCGGAGGCATTTACAGAACAGAAGATTCCATAACTCGAGAAAGAGTTCCCTTTTTCCATAAAATACCCATTCTGGGAAATCTCTTCAAAAATTTCGCTAGAACAAAACAAACTCGGGAGCTCCTCATTTTCATCACTCCCAGAATAATAAGATAGCGGGGTGGAAAAATGAAAAATGTAAAATTCATTTTAAAAATTTTGGTTGTCCTTCCAGTCTTAATCACATTTTTCTCCTGCAATCCTATCGAGAACGATTCGACATCTCCCAGCTTATTGATCGTGCAGGAAATACTCGGTATGGACGCGGAAGGCAACGAAGCCAACTTTCTCCAGTCGGATGTGATCGTCCAGGATCCGGATAATCCGGAGGACTCTTCGATCAAGTCGGATTCCGTAAGAGCCTCGTTCAAAGCGAGCCTGCTAGAACCCGCCTCCGTGAATGGTCCTTCGCAGTACAACGATATCACGGTCACGCGTTATATCGTTTCCTACATGAGATCCGACGGTAAAAACGTGGAAGGCGTCGATGTCCCCTACTCCTTCGAAGGATATCTTACAGCCATGATCCCGATCGGAAGCACTGTCGAAGTCACTTTCGTCATCGTGAGGGAAGTGGCTAAAAACGAGCCGCCGCTGGTCGATCTCGTATTCGGTACTCAGGAAGGTGTCATCGAGGCCACAGCCAGAATCGACTTCTATGGACACGACCAAGCCAACAGAGAGGTCAAAGCCACGGGATACATAACCATTTTCTTTGCCAACTATGCCAATGAAAGTGGCGGTGGCGGCAGCGAACCCACAGGAGGTGGATTATGAAGACAAAAATCGGTTTCCTTGTCGTTATATCTCTTGTCTTTTTTATAGCCATCACCAGCTCCTGCACACGAAAAGCCGTTGAAGCTCCATCCCCCGTGGGTCCGTCAACCTATTCGGTTGTGCTCGATGCCAATGCCAGTCCCAATGTCATCATCGCAGGCAACAGCCGGGATACGGTCAATGTAAGCGTCACCGTGTCGAATTTTGAAGGGATTCCTCTGGCAAACGAAACGATCCTTTTTGAAATCTTAGATCCTGATACAGGGAAAATTGCGAACATCGGCTATTTCGAGGGCAATAAGTCCCAGGTGACGCGAGTAACAGACTCCAGTGGAGGAGCGGGTGTTCTCTATTACGGACCGATAAATGAAGAACTTATTGAATATGTACCTCCAGAAGATAACAAAACCGATGTGCCTATACCAGAACCCCCTGATAGGGTATACATCCGGGCCAGTCTAGCCTGGCAAGGAAATCAATTCATCTATGATTATGCCCCCTTGGAAATCATTACCGATAACAACACGCTTGAGTTCAGGCTCAGAGCGGATCCGAATGTGCTCTGGATCCAGGGAGGCTCCGAGCAATCGACGCTCACAGCCTCACTGAAAAGGCTAGAAGGTCCTCCCATCAGCGGGCGGAGAGTTCTCTTCACCTTCATATCGGGACCCGGACAATTCAAAAATGGAAAAAAGACCGCTATTGTGACAACGAACGCTAGCGGAGAGGCAAAAATCGTCTATGTCAGCCCGAACAGAAACCAGATCTCCAGTGATGGAATCCTAGTCAGAATTCAGGCCCAACTGGAAACAGAAGATCCGAACTGGGCTCATGCCGAGGCGGATATCCGCCTATTTCGCGGCAACTGAAAGACTCGCTCTTAGTCCGGACAATCGCAAAGACAAAGCTGCCAGCTTCGGCTGGCAGCTTTTTTTTCGACAGCGAGCCAACCTAACCTGATCTGCAACGAAGGTTTTGTAGTGAGATCGGCTCGCCCGTAGGGTAAAAAATGGTGGCAGTAAGAT
>JAFGNQ010000294.1 GCA_016926925.1 Candidatus Aminicenantota bacterium | reverse complement strand
ATCACGGTTTGTGCTAAAATAGATTGCAATGGAGACAAACAAAAGCTTGAAACATCAGCTTTTTTGCGAATACCTCAAACCTTCACAGGTTCTCTTCGACCTGGAAGCCACGGAAAAAATTCCTGCCTTGGAAGAACTCTTAGACGTGCTTGTCAAACTCAAGTCCATCAAAAGCAAAAAGCCCGTATTGACGCGCATTATCGATAGGGAACAGCTGGTGTCAACCGCTATAGGACACGGCATTGCCCTTCCTCACGCCCGAATGGACACAGGGGGTGACATTGCCGTTGTGATCGGTAGGTCCCGACATGGTATCGACTTTGACGCGGTGGACAGGAAAAAAGTGCATCTCATCATCCTCATTGTTTGGAATCCATCGATTCCAGGGCTTTTCAACCATCTCTTTGCCGGCCTGGCCCAGTTTTTAATCAAAACGGATTTCAGAAAAAGGATATTTGAAGCCAAAAACCGGACAGAACTCTATAAGATTCTGTGTGAGATTCAACTGGCAATTCCTCGTTCCGATGAAAAAATCATCAGCCGGGCAGGCCTTTTGTGGAAATTGCAAAACATCGAGATGATGAAAAAAAAGGCACGGAAGGAGAAAAAAACCGCATTGCAGAAACAGGCTAATCTGATTCGGGAGGAACTCGACAGGTCTGTTGTCGACAGATTTGAAAAGCTTATGGAACGGTATGGATTTGCCGTGGTCGAACTCATCGAAGGAGCCTGTCAGGGATGTTTCATCAATGTGGCCACGGGGATGCGGTCGGCCATCGAGGGGAGTGATGACATCTATATCTGCGAGAACTGCGGCAAATTCCTGGTTGCTAAGAAAAAGAAAGCCAATTCCGACTGATCAATCATCGGATCTAAGAACCCTTTTTGCCAGATTTTTCGCCTTGAGGAGGCGGAATACCGGATAAACTTGTGATCCCCGGCCCCACTGGGGGACGAGGTAGCGGTCGAAGAAATTCCAGGCAAGAAGACCGTCATCACACTCTGCCTCGAGAAGATAAGCCGCCAGATAGCCCAATGGTTGCGCTGTCGTAACAAAGATTGTTCCTGCCGGAAATTCCCTAGTTTCGACCTTATATTCTCCGGTCACCGAATTTATTCTGTGTCCCTGGAATATCCTCTCCTCTCCTTTTATCTCATTGACCAGGTATGCTTCCACTTCGAGAGTGACGGGGGAAAGGAGTTCCTCTACCAAGATTCCGTGGCGCTGGAGCTTATCGACGATCACTGGGTCGGAAACTGATAAGATATAAGCGTGGGGAAAGGGAATTGTCCTCTTCGGTGTGAAATCGCAATAAAAGGGAAGAACATACGTTCTTTCTTTTTCTTTTTTTATGATCCGGGGCCAGCTCCTGTCCTTTTGGGGTATGACTTCCATCTCCCATCCTTGAATCGTGACCGGATCTTTAAGAGGCTTCAATTCGTAGGTCAATCCGATTGTATCGTATTCGGAAGGATTTTGTCCCTTCCGAACTGCTTTTTGATCCGCCTCTTGCACCAAATTCCGGATCGCTTTCTTATGAGTGCGGCAGTAGTCGAGTACGGAGAGCAAAAAATGGTAATTCCCGTAGACACGTGTTTTGTAGTCCGCATAGGCGTAATTCTCGAGCAGGATGGCCATCCGATTTCTAAGACCGATATAATTGGTGATATAACGAGCCTGCGGCCCTGCAGGCTGCCATCCCTTTTCTGGATTGCGAAAATCCATGAAATTTCCGTAAGGAATGGAAAGGGTTTGATATGTCTCGTGCAAATGGCTGTTCACAGAGGGTAACATCTTCTCTCTCATGTAGTTGATGATCGCCGTATCTCCGTTGGGGTTGAGAGGCCAGATGTAAGTCACAGGTTCCTTGTGGTAGGATCCGTTGGTCGTATGGCAGTCGACAGTGAGAGCGGGGTCCCATCGGTTTAGAACATTGCTCACCAATCCTTGAATCTCGGGGCTTTCCATTTTGATGCCGTCTCGGTTGAGGTCGAGGTTTTGACCGTTATAGCGAATCCCGACACCCTTTTTGGGCCCTTCTTGGTTCTGCCGGTTTTCGGTGCTGATTTTCTCATTCCCGTCTGCGTTGAAAATGGGAGCGATAAGGATGATCATCTCATCGAGATACGGTGGATTCGGCTGAAGAAGGATATCCCGGGCAAGCATCAGGGATGCCTCTTTCCCTTCCACTTCGCCGGCATGGATGTTTGCCTGGATGTAGACGACGAGTCTTTCATCCCGCAAGAGGTCGGAGGGTCTCGCCGGCAGCGGATTCCCGATGACGCAAAGCGGGATTTCCCTTCCCTCCGTACTCACGCCCAGAGTCTCCAGGCGTATGAGGGGAGTCAGCCGCTGTAGCTTTTGGATAAATTTCATAACATCCGCATACCTCGAGGTGGCGGTAAACTCGCTTTTTTCGGCCATTGTGAGCGGTTTTTCTTGGGAGGGTACGGATGCCGACAGAATAGCCGAACTCAATAGCAGGCTTAAGAAGAGAATGAAACAAATCCCGTCATTTTTCATCGAAGACCATCCGGTGTGAAGTTTGATGAGCAAATTCGAGTGTATCCGAATCCGGAATTCAATGCAAGATCGATACGAGACACGGAAGCGGTTTCGCTTTCGGAACAGAGCTTTTGTCATAATGAAAGAGAACAAGTCGAAATCTGGATAGGCATCATAGAAGTACGAGCGCAAAAATAGAATGCAAGTCTTTACCTGAGTGAGCCGCAATATGGGCGGTAGCGAGTGCGAGTCACAGTTCGTTTGAGTAGCATGGTGGTTGGTGGGGGTCTTCGACGAAAACGAACTGTGACGAGTACCTGCCTTGACCTATGGTTCGAGATCGTCATGGAAACGAAAACGCATCCCAGAGAGATGCCCCTCTCATTTCTCTTCCGTTTTTGATAAAATAAAAGCAGTCCATAATCTAAAGTATAGACCGACGAACGATCTCAGGAAAGAAGGGCAAAACGAATGACGAATCCCGTTGTGAGCGCCAAGAAGGAAGAAGCCCTCCGCAATAAAATGGAGAATTTAGGCATCTTCGAAAAGGATCTTGTTGAGAAGTTCGTGCGCTCAAGCGGCCATGGAGGCCAGAAGGTCAATAAAACCGCAACCTGTGTCTACTTGAAACACCTCCCCACTCAAATAGAGGTGAAATGCCAGAAGGAGAGGTCTCAAAGCCTGAACAGGTACTATGCCCGTAAGATTCTCGCAGACAAGATCGAAACGGTCATTCTTGGTAAGGAAAGCTTAGAACAGCAGAAAATCGAAAAAATCCGTCGTCAAAAGAGAAAGCGTTCTAAACGGGCTAAGGAAAAGATGCTTGATGAGAAAAAAAAACACGCCCGGAAAAAATCCGTTCGTCAGTATCGTCCGTCACACGAGGAATTGGATGTTTGACTTGATGTCCCGGTCTTTTCGGTTTTTTATCTCAGCTCAAGAAGCCAATCTGAGAAGAGTTCTCAACAGGAGGTTTGCGCCCTTTTCCAAGTCCTCCCATTTGATTCGCTCGTCCGGGGAGTGACTGATCCCGTCTTCGCACGGGATGAAAATCATGCCTGCATCGGCTATGCCGGCTATAATTTGCGCATCGTGTCCGGCTCCGCTCGGGAGTTCCATGTAAGAGTAACCCAGATTCCCGCATTGCTCTTTCATTGTGTCGATAATTCGCGGTGGGATTGTGACGGGACTCGTTTTGTCGACAGCCTTGAAAAGGAAATCGAGCCCTCGTGTCGAGGCTGTTTCCCGGGCCAACTCCAGCAGCATCTTTTCCATTTCCTGGAGTGTATCCGCGGATGTACTCCTGAAATCGAGGGAGAAATCCACGCGCCCGGGAACGATGCTGAATGCTCCCGGTAGAACGGAGACCTTCCCCACAGTGACCATACTCCCGTAGTGATTTGTAGCCACATAGTGGGTGGCTTTCAAGGCAAAGTCGGATAGCCCCAGGAAGGCGTCTTTCCTGAGTTCGAAAGGAGTTGTTCCGGCATGGCTGGCCATTCCGCTGAAACGGCAGAGCCAGTACTGTTTTCCGGCGATGCAGTCCACGATGCCGATGGGAATCTCCTCCGTCTCCAGAACGGGGCCTTGTTCGATGTGGATCTCCAGGAAGGCTTCAATCTCGGGCCGCAGAGTATGGGCCTCCATTATGCTTTCAATGGAAAAATCTGTCGTCTTCAAAATCTCTGAGAGAAGGCGGCCGAACTGGGTCATCCCCTTTTCCAGAATCTCTCTTTCCGGAGGTCCGATGAAGGCGCGGCTGCCCAGAAAATCGCCTACAAGATTCCCTTCTTCATCCGTAAAGGAGGCCATGGACAGAGGTTTCGACAAAGGGACGGCTTCTTCTTTGATTCTGCGCAGGCATTCCAGCGCAGAGAGGACACCGATGGAGCCGTCGAACATTCCCCCATTGATGACAGTGTCGATGTGAGATCCGGCCATTACCGTTTTCCCGGGGGCATCGATTCTGCCGAACACGTTGCCGGCTCCATCCTGGCTGTAGTCCAGGCCTGCGCTCAGGATTTTCTCTTTCAGCCAAGCCCGCGCTTGCAGGTCGGCCGGGCTGAATGAAGGCCGGCTGATTCCTCCGCCCGGATCCCTGCCGAACCGGGACAGCTCTTCGAGGTCCTTCTTCAATCGATCCAAGTTGACGGTTATGTCCATTTTTGATTCCGAAACTATCAATCTTGAAGAAGAGCGACCATTTCTCTGACAGCCATCTCGATACCCACGATCGCGGCCCGGGCTACGATAGCGAATCCGATGCTGAACTCTTTCAATTCCGGGATTTCGGCAATGGGGCTTATATTT
>JAFGNQ010000041.1 GCA_016926925.1 Candidatus Aminicenantota bacterium | reverse complement strand
GCAGATCGTGGTCATTCCCATCAGTGACGAGAGCACACAGGATTCCCTCCGGCCGCTCAAAGAGGAACTCAAAAGCCTCAGCGGCGTTTTGAGTGTTGCCGCTTCTTCGCACGTCCCCGGACAGACGACCTACTACAATCCCTTCATTCCCGAAGGCTATTCCCCGGATCAATCTCAGTATATGGGTGAGCTTGCCGTCGACGCCGACTTTATTCCGACTCTGGGTATCGAAATGGCAAGCGGGAGGAATTTCTCTCCGGACCTGGAATCAGACATCGATCGTTCAGTCATAATCAACGAAACCGCCGCCAGGAAATTCGGCTGGGAGGACGCCATCGGCAAAAGCATCACAGAATTTACTAAGTCTGGAAAAATGAACAAGAAAACAGTTATCGGAGTCGTCAAGGATTTTCATATCGAATCTTTGCATAAGGAGATCGCACCGCTTCATATCAGCTGCTCGAACGACTATCTGAATTCGCTCTCGATTCGGATCAGTCCCGAAAACATTCCGGAGACAATGGCGCTTTTACGGGATAAAATACGTCAGTTCGCTCCTCATCAACCTTTCACCTACACGTTCCTCGACGATTCGTTCGACTCCCAGTACAGGGCCGAGGAACGCTTGAGCCGGATCTTCACCTATTTTTCGGTGCTGGCCATTTTCATCGCCTGCCTCGGCTTGTTCGGTCTGGCTTCATTCACGGCCGAACAGAGAACCAAAGAGATCGGTATCCGCAGGGTACTCGGTGCATCGGTCACGGGAATCTTGATACTACTAACCAGGGAATTCACCAAATGGGTGGTGATCTCCAATATCATCGCCTGGCCGCTCGCCTATTTTGCCTTAAACAAATGGCTGCAGGGATTTGCTTACCGAACACATATTTCGGTTACGGTCTTTGTCTTCTCATTGGCCATTTCCTTCTTGATCGCCCTGCTCACAGTCAGCTCTCAGGCATTAAGAGCGGCCACAACCGATCCTATAAAATCGCTGCGGTACGAATGAAGAAACTTGTGATAAGAACCTGCCGCGGAGATCGAAATGTTTGAGAATTATCTCAAGGTAGCCATAAGAAATATAAAGAAACACAAAGCTTACAGTTTTATCAATGTCACCGGCCTCGCCGTAGGTATTGCCTGCTGCATCTTCATACTGCTCTTTGTCCGCAGCGAATTGAGCTGCGACCGATTCCATGATAAAGCCGAACGGATCTATCGCGTCGGGATGAGGTTTAATGTCGGAGCCAATCAGAAGATGACCGGTTTGGTCAAAGAATTTCCCATGAATTCACATTTTCATTTCGACTTTTTGGCATCGTTCTCAAGCTTGCCCAAAAGTGTTAAAAGTCGCGGATCTTTTTGAACGGCTGGTCATCGTTCCAGGTCGGCCAATGCTTTAAGCCGGCTATTCGGCAGCCGAACTGGAAGGCAATCCGGTTCACTTGGACGACGGTTTCCATATGCCACTCGTCGGAAAACTCATCGCTGGGATGATGATAGACCGTTGTCAGCCATTTTTTCAGCTCTTCCAAACCCCATTCTTCCGGTTTGTCGAGGAACTGGAAGCCGTTAACCAGCATTCCGCCGGGCAGACCTTCCTGCGCCAGGCTGTAGTGATCCGACCGCATATAGAAGTTCTCTTTCGGCATCAGATCCGTCGTTAAAACCATTTCGTTGTCATCGGCGATTTTCAGGGCGATTTCTTTCAGGCTGGAGCGTTCGGCGCCGATGAATATGAAATCCTTTGCCAGTCCCCATGGCAGGATACCGTCGAGGTTGATCACGGCCAGTGTTTTATTAAGGGGGAAAACGGGATTTTGCGCATAATACTTCGAGCCGAGAAGACCCTTCTCTTCGGCTGTCACACAGGCAAGCACAATGGACCGTTCGGGCGGAGAAGGAAAAGAAGCGAAAACCCTCCCAATCTCGATCAGGGACGCACATCCGCTGGCGTTGTCGATTGCACCATTATAGATATTATCCCCGTCTTCCGGCTTTCCTATTCCCAGATGATCGGTATGCGCAGTATAGAGAACATACTCATCGGCAATTCTACCCGGCACGATACCGATGACGTTCCGGCACGGGACATCTTCAATAGTCGACTCGAGATCGGCCTTCAGAGAGATGCCCAGGTTCACCGGATCGAATTTTTTACTCCCGGCCTTTTCCAGAAGAGATTCATAGGATTGTCCGGCGAAATCAAGCAGATCCCTCGCACAATCCTGATTGATGAAGCTCATCATTCGCAGCTCAGAAGTATCCCGTTTATCGACCTTCAAATTCATTCTCGCCCTTCCAAAAAAACCTGCAATCAAGGCCCAGGGGTAATTGCCGTACTCCTGATCATAGATCAAAATGACCCCGGCTGCCCCTTTTTCTGTGGCGATTTTGAATTTATATCCCCATTGACCGTAGTCGGAGACTTCGTCCCCTTTGAAAAAATCCGCATCCTCCGAAGCAGGCTCTCCCATAAGCATGAGAAAGATTTTACCGTCCGTTTCAATGCCTTCATAGTCATTCCAATCATACTCAGGTGCATCGATACCGTATCCGACATAAAGAACCTCCGCTTCCGTCACCATCTGCGCATCAGGTTTTGCAGACATGACCACAAATTCGTCTTTGAATTTCGGAGAATACTGCCGGCCGTCTTTGCCGAAAGTGAAAGTATTCAGAGATTTTGGGGTTTGTTTCACCAGTTCGAAGTTTTGAAAATAGGTTCCGTCGCCTCCCCCCGGCTGAATGCCGTTGATGGCGTACTGCGTCGCAATATACTGGGCGGCAATCATTTCCCCCCTGGAGCCGGTATCACGCCCCTCCATCAGGTCATGAGATATGAATTTGATGTGTTCCATCAGATTGACATCGGAAATCATTCCTATCCCTAATTTTTCCGGATTTTCCCTGCGCCCGCAGTGGAACACAGCGAGACAAAAGATAATCGATAAAATGGCCGGAAAGATCTTTTTCATTATGCCTTCTCCTTGTATATTTTCATCGCACATCGCATATCAAATTAAAGAAAGAATTTTAGTACATACCACAGGAACCGGCCGAGGTCAAACAAACAGGAGGTTATTAAAACATTCCTATCTGAATGTACCTTTTTACAAAAAAAGATTCGATGATCATGGACTTCGCCCTGAAGATATAAAGTCGTTCGAAGATTTTGCCGGAGATATCAAGGAAATAATAGTTACAGACCTATGGAATTATGCATGGCCGCTTATAAGATATCGAATTGGAGATCTTACATCCGGGGAAATAAGTCATTGTCCTTGTGGGTGTACCTGGAGGGTTGTGAAACAAATCGAAGGAAGAAAGTCAGATAATGTAACAACCCCAAGCGGCGGCCTGCTTCATCTGGCAGGATTTGTAGCTAGAAACTTCTATCAATATTTAGATTTTATTGATCAGTTTCAGTTTGCCAAAGTTGCACCGAACAAGATTGTTTTAAGACTCCGGCTCCGGAAGAATCATAGCCCTGACTTAGACCACATGAAATCGTCTTTTGAACCATTTTATAGGAAGATTGGAATGGAACTCGATGTCGTTCAAGTTGAAAATTTTGTATTCGTGAAAAGTGGAAAGCACAAAATGTTAATCGATGAAACTGTTGACTCAGATTCATAGAAGGCGGCAGGTCTTTTTTTTTGCAGCGGATGGCACTATACAGGTTTTGCCGTCATAGCTCTTAAGGATAATATTCCAATTGTTCGTCCTTATGAGCCAAAGAATAAAACGCATAACGACCAGAATCGCAAAAAAGCCCGGATTCATCTTTCTTATATTGGCAAGGATCGCTGAAAAGCCGATTCGGTGAATAAGAAAGATTTTAACTCTGAATCCTCTTAGGATCAGTAAAAATAAGGAACTTAAATTTTCTTTACACAAATGTTAAAATATGATGTTGGCAGTATTAGAAAATCCGGATAATTCAGGAGCCTGGATAATTACATTTTTTGATATAAGGGAGGGCCTAATGAGCTCGATTAAAAGAAATATGCTGTTTTTTGTATTCATGAGCACGATTTTGGCGGGGACATGCTTCTCACTCCCAGCACAAGAGGAAATAGGGCAGGGAAGGATCAATGGAACGGTTGTGGACCAGGACGGCAATCCGGTCGAAGGAGCGGCGATCGTAGTGGAGAGTTTGAAGGACGGGAAAAAGCTCGAAGGCACTTCCGACGATAAAGGCAATTTCGCCGTGGCGGGAATGTGGACGGGCTACTGGCGGATATCGGCTGCCAAGCGGGGCTACGCGCCTTCGTCGATCGACATGAACATCCGCCAGCTCAAAAGGAATCCTCCGATAACCTTCACTCTAAAGAAAATGACCGGCTTTGCAGCACTCCTCAGCGACGAGTCCGCTTTCGAATTGTTTGAAAAAGGGAATCAGCTCACCAATGAAGAAAAATACGATGAAGCTCTTCAAACCTTCGAGCAATTTCTGGATAAATACCCGGAGGTTTATCAAGTCCATTTGAATATAGGGCAGTGCTACTTGAAGAAGGGAGATCTGGACGCGGCAAAAGCCAACTTTCAGTTGGTCCTGGACAAGACCTTGGAAACCCACGGGGATTACAAGGGAGACCCGGACGCTGCATTGCGATCTTTTACCGGCCTTGGCGAAGTGGCCATACAGGGACAGGACTATGAAGCAGCCCAGAAATATTTCAGTCAAGCCTTAGAAATCTCCCCACAGGATGAAGTGGCAGCTCTAAACGTCGGGGAGATTCTTTTCTCCAATCAGAAAACCGACGAGGCCATTCACTATTATGACATGGCTATTCAAATCAAACCTGATTGGTCTAAGCCCTATCTCAAACTGGGGTATGTCTACCTGAACAAGGCAGACTACGAAAAAGCCCTTGAGTATTTCAATAAATTCATCGAGATGGATCCGGAAAACCCGGAAGTTCCGATAGTTAAAAACATCATCGCCACCATCGAAAAGATGAAAGACTAAATTTCCAGATTCGCTTCATCCATCCCATCAAATT
>JAFGNQ010000293.1 GCA_016926925.1 Candidatus Aminicenantota bacterium | reverse complement strand
GGGTTTTGAAAAATAAGCTGTCTATTAAGGAGTGTGTCTATGGAATTTGAAAGCGGAGTAAACGATTGTATAGAAATCGGGAATATCCTGAAAGGTATAAATGATGCCTGGATAAACGGACACACAGAAGATCTTGCGGAATTTTTCCATGAAGACATAGTGGTAACGGGTCCAGGATTTAGAGGAGGAGGGACGGGAAGAAAGGCTTGCGTAGCGAGCTACGAAGAGTTTATTAATATAGCCGACATCAAGGATGTCAAAGAATCGGAATTGTCTATCAATGTTTGGAACGATACGGCCGTCGCTCATTACAAATTCGAGATTGACTACGAAATCGCCGGGAAAGACTACCACGACTCAGGCTATGATCTGTTTGTATTCGCTCGAAATGAGGGGAAGTGGCTTGCCGTATGGAGAACAATACTTCCGGTAAATAAGGATGATTGAGTTAGCCTTATCATTGGATTCTTGATATAGACAATGAATATTGCAGTCACTGGAGCCAGCGGTCATATCGGGTCTAACCTGTGCCGCGGGCTGGTCAATCAGGGACATTCCGTCCGGGCTTTGGTGCACCGGGACGTCAGGGGAGTTGAAGGCCTCGGCATGAAGCTCATTTCCGGCGATTTGATGAATCCCAAATCCCTCCTTTCGCTGGTTAAAGATGTTGATGTCGTTTTCCATTTGGCCGCAATCATTTCCATTAAGGGAAGGAAGAACGAAATTTTTGAGAAGAATGTCGAGGGAACACGAAACATTCTGGGTGCCGCTCTTGATACAGGTGTCCGGCGATTCGTTCATTTCAGTTCCATTCATTCACTCGATCCCAGGCCTCGTGATAAGGTGATGAATGAAGACCGCCCTTTGGTCTTGAATGACAGGATCGCCTACAGCCGGTCTAAGGCAATGGCCGAAGTCGCTGTACAAGACGCTGTCAAGCAGGGATTGAATGCGGTCATACTCAATCCTACGGCCGTGATCGGTCCATACGACTTCGCTCCCTCTCTGTTGGGAAGAGCTCTTATCCTCATGTACCGTGGAAAGCTCCCCGCTCTGATCAGAGGCGGGTATGACTGGGTCGATGTTCGGGATGTTGTCCAATCCGCCATAACAGTGATGGCGCGAGGGGGGACGGGCGAACGGTACATTCTCTCGGGCCACTGGAAAAGCCTCCCGGAGCTCTGTGTGCTGGTTTCCCGCTTGAGCCATCGGCGTCCTCCCGCCCTCACGTGCTCCATCCGATTGGCAAAAATAGGACTCCCCTTTTTAAAGATATATTCCCGGTTGAATAAAAGCGATCCCCTGTACACCCTGGATTCTTTGACGATTGTTAAAACAGGAAACAAAAATATATCGCATAAAAAAGCCACGGCAGAATTGGATTTTCATCCCAGACCTCTGGAAGATACGCTCGAAGACACAATGCGGTGGTTCAAGGAGTCCGATTATTTGGATTGAAATATCAAGGCCCCGATAGAGGAGCAAGTAAATGGAAAATATCGTGCCACGCCATTACAAACTGCATTTCGAGCCGGATTTAAAAGCCTTTGTCTTCAAAGGTAAAACTGAAATCGCTCTCGAAGCTAAGGAGAGAGTCAAAGAGATCGTTCTTCATGCCGTTGATTTGGGGATCAAGGACTGCCGGATTCGGCTCGACGGCTCCTTTGAAAAGGCCCTCTTTTCACCACCCGATGAGGAGAACCAAACATTCCGCATAATTCTTCCCAGAGAATTTCAGGGTGCCATTCAATTGAGCATCGATTACGAAGGAAAAATAAACGATACCATGCTGGGTTTCTACCGCAGTCGGTACGTTGACAGCGACGGCAAAGAGAAATTCATAGCCGTGACGCAATTCGAAGAAACCGAAGCCAGGAAGGCTTTTCCTTGTCTGGATCGTCCGGATAGGAAGGCTACCTTCGATGTGGAATTCCTCATCGACGCGGATCTTGTCGGCCTGTCCAACATGCCCATTGCGGAGGAGCAGCGGCTTTCAGGCAACAAGAAGCTCGTGCGGTTCGAGAGGACCCCGGTCATGTCCACCTATCTACTCTTTTTCGGAGTGGGTGAATTTGAAATTATGGAGGATCGGAACAGGGTACTTCTCAGGGCGATCACAACGCCGGGAAAGATAGATTTGGCCCGGGAAGGTTTGCAGTTCGCTCGCAAATGCGTCGATTTTTTCGAAGAGCATTTTGCGACGGCCTATCCCCTGCCAAAGCTGGACTTAATCGCAATTCCGGATTTTGCTTTTGGTGCCATGGAAAACTGGGGAGCCATGACATTCCGAGAAAACCTACTCCTCGTATACCCGGGTATCACCTCGCGCACGACGAGGAAACGTCTCTTCACGGTCATCGCTCATGAGATTGTCCATCAGTGGTTCGGAGACCTCGTCAGCCCTGCTCACTGGAAGTACCTCTGGCTGAACGAGAGTTTTGCCACGTTTTACGGTGAATTTGTCGTAGACACGATCTACCCGGACTGGGCGACCATGGAGACTTTTCTCCTGGAGACCACCTCCAGCGCTTTGGGCCGCGACTCTTTACACAAGACAGTGCCTGTCGAGCTAGGAGAAGAAGCAAAAATCACCGCCAGTACGGCACCCATCATCTACGACAAGGGAGGCTCCGTCATGAGGATGGCCATCTCCTTTCTGGGCGGCTGTGTCAAGCCGGCGCTAAAAGATTATTTCGTAAGACATGCGTACGCAACGGCGGTAAGCTCCGACCTCTGGGAGGCTTTCAGCCGTACGGCACCGGATGAAGAGGTCGTCGATATGATGACCGGCTGGGTGACGCAGCCGGGTCATCCCATGATCGAGGTCCAAAAAAAGAGGCATACGCTCCTGATAAAACAGGAAAGATTCACTTATTTGAATCGTGGAATCCATGAAGAGAAATGGCACATCCCTCTGACCGTATTAACGTTGAACGATTCAGGCCAAATGAACGTCATGAAAAGGCTTATCTCCGAAAAGGAAGAAGAGCTTGAGTTGCCGCAGGAGACTGTGTCCTTTAAGCTTAATCATGAACAAACCGGATTTTACAGAGTTAAATATGAACTCGCAGAATGGGAACGTTTAGGCGGGCTCATCTCCGACAAAAAAATTTCCGGATGCGACCGCTTCGGGCTCCAAGAGGACCTCTTCGCATTCGTCAGGAGAGGAGATTTCAAGCTCTCTTACTACCTGGATTTTATAGAAAAGCATTTCAGAGAGGAGGATCATCATCTTGCCCTTCGGGGAATAATCAAAAATCTTTCTCTTCTGAATCTGATTTTGGAAGAAGACGCACGCGGGGAAATCAAAAAGATTGGCAGGGCCTTCACGGAAAGAATTTTGGAAGGGATCGGATATGATCCGTCATCCGAGGAAGAACTCTCTATTTCAAGCTTGAGAAGCAGTGCGCTGTGGAGCGCAGCCCAGTTCGGAAGCCGCAGGATTTTTGATTTTTCCCTCGGGAAATTCCAAGTGCTGATAAATGACGGAATTGATATTCATGCCGACATCGCCGACTCTGTTCAGAGAGTGGCGGCCTTCTCCGACGATGGTTCTTTGCCTGAATTGATCCGGCGTTTCAAGGCTACCGATAGCGAGCAGGAGCGTATGACCCTGGCTGCATCCTTCGGTTGTGTCTCGTTGAAGAATATGCAAAAATCCGTGGACTTCGCTCTGGACGAGATGCCGCCGGCGCTCAAATACGTTCCCCTCTCTGTAATGACCGGAAATCCTGCCCTGTCTGCCGATCTGTGGACTATGTTCAGCCGGAACAGAAATCGGTTGGAGAAGCTTCCGCCCATCTATTTAGAGCGGATTCTGATCGGTGTCATATCGATCGGTGGGTTGTTCGCAGAGGATGAGGTTAAAAAGTACTTTTCCTCCTATGCTCCCGAGGGATTCTCATCCTATCAGAAACATCTCCGGGGAACCATGGATATGGCCCTGGAAATGCTCGAAGTCAACCTGAAGCTGCGCCTGCGAGTCTGATCTTGAAGATCAGGACTATCATTAAAATCCGTCTGGGTTCGAAAATCGGCTCTCTAACCGATGTTGAAGCCGCTACCCTCCGGAGGCTTATCACCGAAATGTACGGCGAGTAAAATTGCAGGAAAAAGATAAACATACAAGCCACAGCCTGGATCTTGGCTTCATTTCTCAGTTAAGGACATCACGCCCGCTTTCTCGAACGCCCGGAAGTAAAGCTCGAGCGCTTCGATGGGCAGGGGGATGTATTCGGCGGCGATGGCGTTTCTGATGTCTAGGAGAGACCGTTTTCCGTCAGCGTAATAACCGGGCGCCTCGAAGAGACTGAAGATCCGCAGGTCGTCCGTGCCCTTTTCTCTCATGTTAACGGAAGCTTGATCGAGCGCTTCCATGAGTGAGGGTAAATCCAGTGTCTTATCTTGAGCTATTGCACTGGCCACATAGGCGATCCCCAACAGCTCCTTTCCCGCATTCCTGGCGGGTATGAACCGGGCAGCTCTTTTTTCCGCGTCGCTGGGAGGAATTTCTCCATCCTGGATCCCTAGAGATTTGGATTTTGCCGCGGCCAGTTCGCCTATGTAGCGCAGCGAGTCTTCCTGGTCATCCTCCAGCAAGCGAGCCGTCTGCTGGATTACCGCCTGTTCGGAAGCCCTGCGGGCAAAAACGTTTGAGGAAATAATGGCTTCCCTTTCCCTCTCATAAGCGTGGCGGATGAGATTTTTGGCCCATTTTTTGCTTTCCAGAAAATCATCCGCCGTACTGCACAGTACCATTTGCGCAGCTTCCTCCTCGCTTCGGTGGATGCGCTCTTTTCCGTAGACAAGGGTCAGGTGGGCGATGTCGGCGGCATTTCCCTGATCGGCGTAGGCAATCATCACACCCGCGGCCAGCCCAGCGAAAACGGTCCGGTGAAGCTGTGTCGGGTCGACCTTGTCGGGAGAGTCGGCATCCGTGTGGTAGTTGTTGTCGGGCCAGCCGATGACGTTGGTGCCGGGGATGCCAAGATTGTTGAAGACTTCATAGTCCGTTCCGAACTCGAAGGGAAGCATTCGGCCCTGGAGCCGTGTCCTCGATCCCCTGACGGAAATGATCTGGAATTCCTTGTTGGCGGCATAGCGCTGGTCGTTGTTCGCGTTCATGAAGTCCAGGATGGATTCCATCATGGCGTTAAGATAGGAAGGCACGTAGTCGGCCGTGTACGATATGGAGAAGACCGCGTTGGTCTTGGTAAGGTCGGGTCCCGGCATGTCGAAGTTCAGGTTCGCGATACGCACCACAGAATCTTTCAGGTGTTTATCCAGCCAGGCCCAGGTTCCCGTGTATTCCGGCACCCAGAGGAATCGTATCGTCCTCAACGGCGGAGGGAGCTCCCCCCTCTGAATCAGGTCAAGGAGAGTCCTGGCCATCTCCAGGATGGACGCGCTCCCCGAGGCATTGTCCACCGCACCAGGTTTGTAATGACAAAGATGGGCTGTGATCACGATCTCCTCTTCGGGATACTTGCTTCCGGGAATGATGCCGCTTACTACATCCAGGGTTCCCGGCCCGGACTGGGTTTCCACCGCAGCCTTTACCCGGACAGGCCCCCGGCTGCGAATCCCGGGCGGAGGCGAGGCCATGGATGGAAACTCGAAGCCGCTGGGCTTATCAGCCTCTGCTGTCTCCAGCATCAATTTCAACTCCTGAGCCCTCCTGGCTGAAATCATGAAGGCGAAGCTGCCTGGTTTTTCATTTGTTGGCTCCGGCAGCCGCGCCCATCCGACATGGTCGGGAAAATCTCCCGGCTGCCTGTTCGGGAGGTCGATGACCGAAGGAACGGACCAGTAGGAGATGATTCCCGCTGCGCCTTTTTCATAGACGGCCTTTTCCATGATCATTTCCGGGTGGTTGGAGGTGAGGACGATTTTTCCCTTCACATCCTGGCGGTAATCCGCTTCGCTGGTTCCGCTGCCGATATCGACCAGTTCTGTTTCCACATCTGAGGATACGCTGTTCCCTGCTAAGGACATGGGAAGCTCGGCGTAGGACGTGATTTTCAGCGGAAAGGGAGATAAGAGCCATAACTCGGCCTTGGTGACAGCCCAGCGGCTTCGCGTGGCATTCTCGAAATACCGGACGGAGCTTCCCGAAGGAAAGCTTTCAATCTGGACTTCCTTGAGTCCGAATTCGTTGGCCTTTTTTAAGATCCACTCCGCTGACTCCCTGTAGCCCGGGGTCACCTGACTCCTGTCCCATAGAGATATCTGGCTGACATAGTCGTGGGCAAGGTCACCCGAGCTGTGGTGGATGAGCTTCAGGGTCGTCTCATCCGTCAAGAGCAAGCCTGTCCTGGCGCTGGGCGGCCTAAGGGGCTTGGAGGAGGGTTTCGTGTCCTGGCCCATTAATACATGAACAAAGATGAGAAATGAAATCAAAAAAAATCCCTGGTTTCGAATCTTCATGATGTCTCTCCTTAAACGCGGTTTTTATTCTGGAGTAGGGCCCGCAACGAGGGCTCACTTCAATCTCTCCATAAGCTTTTTCGATTGCGTCCTTTATTTCCGTTTTAAGGCCTTCTGCAGATCCCATGGAAGGACTTCTTCAGAATTTAAGAAATCCTTGTGTGAATCCCATGAGAATAAGTCTCATGGAGGGATTGCGCGTCGCTCGAATGCCTCTTTTTGTCGTCTGTAATCGAAGAATAGAGATCTATTCTTTCTTGAGAAACTTGTTTATAAAGTCGAAAGTGGCGTTGTAGGCCTCCATCCGGCTTCCATACTCGAGAATCTCGTGGGGCTCGTCCGGGTAAATCAAGAGCTCGATGTGCACATCCCCTTTGGTCCGAAGCTTCTGCACGAGGTCCGTTGTTTGAGAAAAAGGTACGTTGCGGTCATCGTCTCCGTGAATGAACAGCACCGGTGAGGTCCAGGTGTCCACACTGGCTACGGCCGAAGATTCATAGGCTGTCTTTATCATTTCTTCGGGTGCCCGACCCATACGCCGGCTGAATTGAGACCAGTCATGAACTCCGGCCATATCCACACCTACCTTGAATATGTCCGAGTTGCGGGCCAGCCCCATGGCGGTCATGACTCCTCCGTACGACAACCCCCAAAGTCCGATTCGCCCGGGGTCCACATCCGGACGACTCTGAAGATACTTGGCTCCCGCGACTAAATCCTGGTGCTCAGCCGCGCCCTGCCATCCGCAGTTTTCTGCGTTGCGGAAAGAGCGTCCGTATCCGATGCCGCTCCGGTAGTTGATCGAAAGGACGACATAGCCTTTGTTTGCGAAATACTGATTGATCCCGTAAGCCTCGGAATAGAAATGCATGTAATGCCAGCCCAATAGCATCTGGCGGATCGGTCCGCCGTGGGTATAGATCACAGCCGGTCTTTTTTCTCCGGCTTTTATGTCTTTTGGGAGGAAAAGCTGACAGGGAATTTCGAGGCCGTCTTCGGCCTTGACGATAACGAGTTCCGGTATGACCAGGGCATCTATGGGGAAGCCTTCCGGCGGCGTTTTGGAGGCGATGAGCTCGGGCTTGCCTCCGTCGACGGATATAGCTGCGACGGATGTGGGATAGGTGGCAGTTGCGTACAGAAAGGCGATTTTTGTGCCTGTGGAAAGAGCCACGGGATAGGTGCCGATAGTGGCACCTTGTGACAGTTGAGCTGCTTTCCCTCCGGCTGTCGGGACTTTCCAGATATGACGACCGTGTATGTCGGCCAGGTTGCTGCTGAAATAGAGTGTTTTTCCGTCTCCTGATATATCCGTATGCTCGACGAATCCTTCTCCCGGGGTGAGATCGACAGGTTCCCCTCCTGAAAACGGAAGGGAGAACACGTGATACCAATTGTCATGCTCGGCTGTAAAGAGGACTCTGTCGTTGGCCGTTACGTAAAGTTCGCGTATGGTGTGATATCTCGGCTTTTCGTCGGGTGCCTGCTTCCACAGTTCCCTGCCCTTACCCGTTTCGGCGTCTGCTATCCAGATGGCTGTTTCCGGCATTTCCCGGAATGTCGGAATTTCGTTGAATTGAGCTCCCGGTCTTCGGAAGAAGACAATCTGGCGGCCATCGGCAGTCCAGCAGGGATTGCTGTCCCGGTCGACCCCCGGTGCCATCCAGGTAATTTTGTGTTTCGCAGAGTCGTAGACTCCGATGAAATTGTGGTCCTCCCGGCGGCTGACAAAGGCTATCTTTTGACCGTCGGGCGACCATTTTGGATCCCCGTTTTGCCCCTGGGCTTTGAAAAGCTGTTTCGGAGGCGATGTTTGGCCTGAAGAAGCCGGTTGCTCGAGGGAGGCTCTAAAGATCGCTCCTCCTTTGGTGATAAGAATCCATTTTCCGTCAGGTGAGAGAACCGGATCGTTTCCGGATGTGACCTTCCAGCTTTTTTTGCTCCGGACATCGATGGCCCAGATGGCCTGCTCGACACCGTCCGGGTTGCTGGTCGGATTGATCACCCAGCCTTGCCTGTTGGGATTTCCGTCTCGGACATAGACAACGATCGATCCATCGTCCGTGATGCGGACAGAAGGAATCTCGAATACCTCGTTCCTAACGAAGCCGGTAAGATTCACAGGCAAAAAATCAGGAGCAGCCGCTGTCCAAACGTTGAGCGTTC
>JAFGNQ010000292.1 GCA_016926925.1 Candidatus Aminicenantota bacterium | reverse complement strand
TTCGCCCATTAAAGCGGTACGTGAGCTGGGTTTAGAACGTCGCGAGACAGTTCGGTCCCTATCCACGGTAGGCGTAGGAAATTTGAGGGGGCCTGTTCCTAGTACGAAAGGACCGGAGCGGACAAACCTCTTGTGTACCAGTTGTCCCGCCAGGGGCAGCGCTGGGTAGCTACGTTTGGTTGAGATAACCGCTGAAAGCATATAAGCGGGAAACTCGCCCCGAGATTAGATTTCCCTCCCCCTTCGGGGGGCTGAAGGGCCCTTGTAGACTACAAGGTTGATAGGCTGGGTGTGTAAGTCCGGTGACGGATTCAGCTAACCAGTACTAATAGCCCGTGAGGCTTGACCATAAGGTTTATTCAAGGTAAAAGAAAAGGACAAGAAAGACTCGTTCGAATTGTCAATGGGAATAATTCCCGGCAACCATAACGGAGAGGCCACACCCGTTCCCATTCCGAACACGGAAGTTAAGCTCTCTAGTGCCGATGGTACTGCTCGGGGAGCCGAGTGGGAGAGTAGGTCGTTGCCGGGATTTTTTTAGACTGTTCGGGTTTTTGAAGGGAGTTTGGGCTGGGTCTTCCTTCCAGGAGAATCGCACGAAACTCACATATCACCCCTGATCAGTTTTGAGTAAAGGAGAGGTGCATTGTGCGCTGACAGAAGAAGCACAGCCTTTATTCAGATTTCATTTTAAGGAGTGCGACGTGAATATTTACGCTGGCAATTTGCCTTGGGAGCTCACAGAGCAAGAATTGAAGACAACCTTTGAAGAATTCGGAGAGGTTGATTCAGTTACAATCATCAAGGACAGATTTACAGGCAAAAGCCGTGGGTTCGGATTCGTTGAAATGCCTAACAAAGAAGAGGCGGATTCCGCTGTCAGCGGGCTGAATGGTAAGGAGCTTTCTGGTCGAAGGATCAGAGTAAATGAGGCTCGGAGACCTGGAAGATAATTTAATAAACACCCCCCTTCGCATTTACTAGCTAGTCGGGATTTCTTCCCCTCAAAAACAGCTACGAAAAATTTCTCTATTCTTTCACTTCTATAGTATGATCGCAGCAGCCTCAATATATGGGGTATTCATACGGCTGCATCTTTTTATCAAAGCCCATCTATGAATCTTTGGATCAAGGAGTGAAATTCGTCTCTGTGGATTTGAGGTGCGGTATGTTTGTACCCCGTGGGGAATTTAAAAAGCTCTGCGTTCGGTATTGACTGCATCAAGATTTCGGTATCTCCATAATATGGGTCGTCCTCGCTGGTGATGATCAGGGCTCTCCCCTGCCATCCTTCAAAATCACTTCTGGTATAACCATCCTTCTCATTAAAAGCATAGGCTGATTTCAGAAGGTTCATTGTGTTTTCCTTGGTGAAATATTGATCCATGATCGTGCTCATCAAGGCCGCCACAAACCGTCTTCGTTCTCTTATATCGACTGGGATTTCTTTCTCGAGTTTTCCTAAGCGCCTGAGCTGTTTTTTGGCAAAGTATTTTAGTAGGGAAAGGGGGATCACCCTCAGGAGAACAAGTACCCATTTTTTGCAGCGTTCCTCCCTAGGGGCAATCGTATTGGTCAGGACCAGCCCAATCACCCTATCAGAATTCCTTTTAAAGTAGGACTGAGCAATTATTCCGGACATCGATTGTCCGCTCAAAACCACGCGGTCGATGTTTTCTGTTTCGAGTATCTGATCGACCCCTCGGCACATATCCTCCGGATTATCGAAGGGAGAGACATCGATGACAACCACCCGATTTTTTTCTTCAAAAGCGAGAATCATGTCGTAGGCAATTTCCGGCGGCCCCCAGCCTCCGGCAAAAGTCAAGATTGCCTTCTCACCGCTTCCGCAGGAATAATACGAAATTTTAAATCCATCGCGCTGGAGCTGCTTTATGGAATGGTTTCGAATAAAACCCATGTATCTCTGGAATTCCGACTCGGAAATGCCTTCTAAAGACTTGAGCAATTTTTCCTCATTCAACATTTTTGAAACCTCCTGACTTCGTTTTATGAATCCCCATGAATCCATCCCTGAGTATTCCGGCAAAACCTTCAAGCTCCTGTTGCAGCACTTTTTCCTGCAGAGGGAAAAGTGGCTTGCCCGATTTTACGTTTTCTTCAAAATCGATGCGATATTTCAATTTGAGAAAATCGAGAAGTCCTGACTGTACTTGAAGAAGGCAGTAAATCAGCTTATGAATGTCGATGTCGCTTCTGATTTTTCCGTTTTTTTGCTGTCTCAAGAAATACTGATCGAGTACTTCCAGGCCTTTTTTTAAGGTTTGATACGGAACATCGCCGAGAATCGGGTTGTTTTTGTCTTGAGAAAGCTTGTAGCCGAAATAACCCAAAAGCGGGTACTTATTATCTTGTCTGACACAAGCGAGATAGAATCTCACCCAGGCGTCCAATATATCCTCGACGGGATCTCTAAATTCCTCAAGGAATAGCTCCCAGGTAGATCGTTTGCCGTAGTCGATCAGGTAACCATATAAATCTTTTTTTGATTCGAAGTAGCGGTAGAAGCTTCCTTTGGCCAAACCCAATTTTTTAATGATCCGCGTCAGGCTGGCTCCTTTGAAGTCATGTTTGATGAACTCTTCCAAACAGGTGTCAACGATCTGTTTTTGTCTTTCATCGGAGAGGTTGAAAAAAGTCTTAAGCGGCATTTATCACTCCTGTGGCAGCTCCCATATCTATTGCGACTATTGAGTCGCGACGAATAAGTCGCTTTTTTATTATAAGCAAACATAAACCCCTATGTCAATCATAAACTCGGTCTTTTCACCCATATGATCACAGAAACAGTTGTGGATGGGATTCGGCCTTCTAAGTCTATGAAAAATTCAGAGGGCTGAGCTTAATTGCGGCCATCAATGCTTGCTGCATGGGAATCTCGAACCCGCCGGTCGGCTTTCTTTAAAAAGTCATATATTAATGGAACTTTGTTTGTATTTGCTATATAAAGGAACGATGATATTTCTTGATTCAAATTACACAAGTTGTAGTAGTATGATATAGCTTAAAAAATATAACGTTCATAAAGTCGAATTGCTTTATATCGGGGAGATAAAACGGAGGAGAAGGTGGAAACCGATAATAAAATTTTCGAAGTTTTGCTGGATAACGCACCCATTGGAATTTATTATAGTGACTTTGCCGGGCGGTTTATTTACGGGAACAAGAAAGCCGAGGAAATCGTCGGCTATAAAAAAGAGGAGTTGATAGGGAAAAGTTTTCTGAAAATCGACCTATTGCCTCGAACGGAGATAAAAAAGGCGGCTAAGCTTCTTGCTCTTAACAAACTCGGAAAATCTTCCGGCCCTGATGAATTCATTTTGGTGAGAAAGGACGGGTCGAAGAGGAGCGTTGAAATAACGACAACACTAATCACAGTCAACGGTAAGAAAACAGTTCTGGGAATGGTGCAAGACGTGACGGATCACAGGCGTATTCAATCTGAATTGATAAAATCTGAGGAATTGCACAGAATGCTTGTGGAGAATATCAACGAGGTTATTTTCAGGTGCAATAATGAGGGAACAATCACATATATGAGCCCGACAATAGAATCCCTAAGTGGCTACACCTCTTCAGAAATGATTGGACAATCCTTCACCAAATTCATCCACCCTGAAGATCTTCCAGCCCTGATGGAGAGTTTTCAGAGGACGATCACCGGTCAATTGGAGCCTTTCGAGTACAGAGTCTTGTCAAAGTCGGGTGAAATGTTCTGGGTATTGAGTCACAGCAGGCCAATATTCCGTAAAAAGAAGATAACAGGCTTACAAGGAACTCTTACGAACATCACTGAACTCAAAGAAAAGGGTGAGCAACTCAAAGCGTTGCTTAAAGAAAAGGAACTGTTGATAAAAGAGGTCTACCACAGAGTGAAAAACAACATGCAGCTCATCGATTCGATTCTGAGTCTTCAGTCGGGTTATGTGAAGGACAAGAGCACCTTGGAAGTATTTCGGGATACGCGGAGTCGAATCAAAACGATGACATCCCTGCATAAGAAACTTTATCAATCCGACGATCTGGCATCGGTCAATTGCCGCAAATACATTCAAGACTTGACACACGAGTTGTATCGTTCTTATGAGTTGAGCGGCAAGAATATTGCTTTGCGAACGGATATCGGAGACGATTCACTCAGCGTAAGCAAGGCGATTCCCTGTGCTTTGATCGTCAATGAACTCGTTTCCAATTCCTTCAAACACGCTTTTCCCGAAGGACAACAAGGTGAGGTCGGTGTCGTGATGCACAAGGATGACGGATGTGTCTTTCATCTGACTGTTAAGGATACGGGCATCGGTTTGCCGGACGATCTTGATATTCTCAAGACCGATACCTTAGGGATGCAATTGGTGACCAGCTTGGTTGAGCAGTTGAACGGGTCCCTCGAGGTTGATGGAAAAAGTGGGACTAGCTATCGAGTAACATTTCCGGCTTGAGCAGTCTTCTGATTTCTCTACAACTGTGATTTTTGTGGACAGATTATTTCCTTCAAGGTCTCGAGATTGATTTTTGAACTTGTCAAAATTAAAACAACGTTTTTCCCCTTAAAGCGCTCTGTCTTTTTAAGGAAAGCCGCAACCGGCATCGCCGCCGCACCTTCGACAACCAAGTGGTGTTTTTCGACAATCAAGCGAATAGCCTGGCCCATCTCCTCTTCTGAGACGAGGATGAAGTCGTCTACGATCTTTTTACAGAGATCAAACGTGATGGAACCCTGCTCCATTCCTCCAACGGTGCCATCGGCCAGGGTTGGTATGTAGGGGACTTCGATAATTTTTCCTGCCTTTATGGATGCGGACATCGCCGGCGAATTCTCCGTCTCGCAGCCGATGACTTCAATACGTTTGCCTGCGGACTTCAGGTAGCCTCCTATCCCTGAGATCAAGCCTCCTCCGCCGATGGGCACCAAAACGGTATCGATTTCGTTCATCTGTTTCAAGAGCTCTATGCCAATCGTTCCTTGACCGCCGATGACTTTAAAATCGTTGTAGGGAGAAATATAGGTCCGGCCATTCTTTTCAGCCATCTCTTGAGCATAGGCCTCGGTTTCAACGCTGAAATCGCCGTAAAGCTCGAGGTCGACTCCGTAAAGACGCAGCAGCTCGACCTTTGAACGAGGTGTGGAGTGGGGGACATAGATTGTGCCTTTCCCTGAGAATTTATTGAGGACGTAGGCGACCGCTGCTCCATGGTTGCCGGAGGATGCAGTCATGATTCCTCTTTCTTTATCCGAATCAGTCAAAGAGAGATATTTGCTCAGGGCTCCTCTGGCTTTAAAGGAACCAGAATGCTGAAAATTTTCGAGTTTAAGATGGACTTGACAATTTCCTTCTTGACTCAAATAAGGGGATGACTCGAGCGGTGTTTCTCTTATATGTTTGCGGATCCTTTTTTCCGCCGCTAAGACCTCTTTTCTGATGATATCCGTCAATTTTCTCACCTTTTTTAAATATTCAATCTTCCGTATTTTACCAGCCGAACCGCGTAAGATAAATGGCCTGTAATGATGACGATCAAACTTCCGCAGAGCGTATACAGGGGCCAGGCAATGGTTATGCCTTGCCCGGGCAAGAGATTATGTATTGGTCCTTCCACTAAAAAGAGCAGTGCCAGGAGACCGGAAAAAAAACCGATCACAGCATCCCTGTTCTTTATTTTTTTCGAGATAATTCCCAAGAGAAAAACACCTAACAACCCTCCGTATGTATAGGAAGCGATTCCCAGGGCGAGTTCCACCACTGCCGGACGTTCTCCTGTGGATTGTGTCTGCAAAATTGCAAAGGCGAAAGCGGATCCCATAAGAACGATTCCCCATATGAATGTGATGACACGTGATGTTCTCAAGTCTTTTGCCGGGGAGTTTTTTTTGCCCCAGTAGGGTTTGTAAAAATCCATTGTCGTCGCCGAGGCGAGCGAGTTAATAGAGGAGGAAAGCGTACTCATAGCTGCAGCCAGAATGGCTGCTATGATCAGACCGGAAAATCCGCTCGGCATTCCCTCCACGATAAACTTGGCGAATATTTCATCGGTCGTGGTCAGACCCAGCTGAGAAGGATTTTGGCCCCCGTAAAGCCCGTAAAGCAAGAGCCCGATGAATAAAAAGAGGGCGAACTGCAGGAAGACGACGAATCCGCTTGCAATGAGGGCTTTTTGACTAGCTCGGAGGTTGCGTGTGGCCAGAAGCCTCTGGACGATGAGCTGGTCGGTCCCGTGTGATGCAATGGCAAACACGCCGCCGCCGATAAACGCCGTAAAAAACGTATAGGGTTGAGCAATGAATTCTTTGAAACTCATTCCCCAACCGAGCTGGAACAGGCGTAATTTTCCCGCACTTTGTGCTATGCCCAGCGCATTGTTCAAGCCGTGGGGGAGAGCTTTCAGGATGATGCCTGCCGCTAAAAAGGCCCCTCCGATATAGACGCTCATTTGGATGACGTCCATCCAGACGACGGCCTTGATACCTCCCATGTAGGTGTAAAAGAGTGTCATAGTTGAAATTATCAAAATCGAAATCAGGTAAATGTTCAAATCCGAAGCATTCATTCCGGCCAATCGAAGGATAATGGCGATGGGAATTGCGGAAGCGAAAAGACGAACTCCGTCCGCCAGCAGGCGCGTGATCATGAAGGTGGTGCTGGCTATGTTGCGCATGCTTTCCCCAAAGCGGATTCCCAAGAATTGATAGGCTGTGAACATCCGGCCTTTGAAATATCGAGGCAGGAAAAGGAAACTGACAACTATCCGCCCTACGATATAGCCGAAGGTTATTTGTAAAAAGGTTAGGCTTCCCCCGTAGGCTACGGCCGGTATGCTGATGAATGTGAGAGTGCTGGTCTCTGTCGCCACTATTGAGAACAGCACCGCCCACCATGGGATGTTGTGGCCTCCCAGGAAGTAGTCCGATATGGATCTCTGCCTGCCGGAAATGATCAAACCGAAGGTGGTCATCCCCGTTAAATACAGGAGAATCACCAAATAGTCGGCTACCGAAAATCCCATTTATATCTGCTCTTATTTCGAATGAAAAATATCGAGATTAAGATCTCAAAGCCGGATTCAACCTCTCAAGGTAATTCTCAAGTCCGTCGGATGTGGCAATGGAGAGAGCCGCTTCCCAGGATATACACTCCTTCGTTCGCAGGGATTCCAGGATTCTTATGATGGACAGTTCGACTTCGCTCGTTTGGCTGCCGTGCGCCGCAACAAAATCCAGGGCGGCAAACAGCACTGCATTCGCTTCTGCATAAGTGATGGGTTCCTTGCCGCCGTATTTTTGAATCCATTCCTGCTGAGAGAGGACATCATTCACATGGCTTATGATAAGGGAGGTCGCTCTTCCTATGAGTTTGAGGTTGCTGGGGTTGACATTGGTCATTGTATTCCCGACGACACGGCCCAACGCGGCCATGACTCCTGTCGAATGCGCATTCAGCAGAATCTTAAGGATTGTTTGCTTTTTCAGCCCCAACGGATCCTTGCTTTGGTGCATATCGATGGAAACAACAATATCGTCTTCCCTTTCCAATGGCAATCGATTTATCATGGCTTCCACTCGTCGAGACTGTGTTTCACCGACCATGATCAAGACAATAGGGGCACCCCTTTTCTTAACTGACTTTATGAATCGGCAAACAGATGAGCGGGGGTGATTGAGTTCTTCTATCTCTTCATCCACACACACCAGGACTCCCAGATCGTGTTTTCGAGGTCCATGTGCTGCCATATTTTCCTGAGAGAAGGAAAAATCATACAGCTGCTTTTGAGCCTCACCGGCCATAGTGAGACTCATGAGTGCGGCTTTCCGAAGATAGGCGTCGTCGATTTGTTCTGCAAAAACAGGTTTGTAAAAATCTTCAGCCAATCCGTGAAATCTCCGGCCCAAAAAATTAAACCAGGCTTGATCACAATCCTTCGCCTCAGTCCAGACCTGCAGCCAGCATTTTCTGTTCTTTTCAAAGACCGTATCCAGGGGATGCAGGTGAAAAGTGGGACTTCTCTCGGCACAATCGACAAAGACAGTGATCAGAGCTTTTTTGGCAAAGTAAGTGGCACGGTGATTTTTTTTGTAGATTTCGGATTCAAGAGCCGTGAACCTGGCAATATCCGGAAGTTGATTTGCCAGCATTCTTCGAATAGCATCGAAATACTGCAGTTTGTCCTTTATCCGCTCTTCCCTCGCGAAGCCCAATTCTTTCAGGTCTTCTTCTGTCAGGAAATTCCGTAATATTCGAAAAATGCCTGCCTCCAAAATGCTGCCTACAACGAATGTCTCGGATGTGGTCGCCTGCATTCGGGTGGATCCAGCGATTGCCTGAGGACCCGTTGTCAGATTGATCTTGGTGATGGCGGGATTTCCGATAACAGATCGACTCCGCTCCAGTGACATAAGATCGTCATCAGGATTGTTGTATATGAAATAAAGATGTTTTCCTGCTTCTTCGATCTTTGCGTGCGACAACTCTCCATATTGATCCAGGGCTGCCTTGATCGCTCCGATTACAGACGACGTCTCTCCTCCTTCGGTGACGGCGAACACGCAGTCCCCCTGTTCCACGTTTCTTTCTTTGAGCTGAAGTCTCCCCACAACCTCCAGATCTTCAAAACCCTCGAGTGCGCTGATAAGTGCCCGGTCACCCCCCGTCATCTCTCCTATGAGCCGATCTTCGATATCATCGGGAACTGTCCTCTTTAATTTCTCCCAATAACGGCTGTCCTTGACCTTCCTCCAGAAAGGCCGCCAGAGCGTGCTTTCCATCTGTTTGGCTAAGCGGCCTGTAGATCCGCATCCGTAGATAAATATCTTTTTTCTCTGCATTATGCTCTGATAGACTGCGAGCGCTGCTTGCTCCAGCAGCGAGCTGTCCTGAGCCATTCTTTGGAATTTTTCAGATATGTCGGCATCGACGGCAAGAATTTGGCTTAATCCATCAAGGACACTGGCTTTAATTGTTGAGCTCAGGTTCCAAGTTTTAGGATGACGCTGCTCGGTGCATAGTTTGTGAAGCTGAAATTGCTGTTTGTGCTGAACAAAGTCTTCTGATCGAGGTGCGGATTTGATATCCACCAGGGTGAGGATTGAACCGGCTTTTTCACTCACTTTTCGTCCAAAATTCCTCATATTATATTTATATTGACTTAAATTGATTTATTTTTTCTCTTGAGTCTGTTTTGAACAGAATCACTTTTAAGTTCGCGGATGGCATCCGAAGCGATCCAGCGGGCGGCTTTGGAATCAATCCGATATATTTTTGTGGCGAGCTTTATCGCCGCTCTGTTCAGGTTTGAGTTTCTCTTGCCGATGTGACGGAGGGCCCAATTGACAGCTTTTTTCACGAAATTCCGCTCATCCTTGGATTCCCGCTTGATCACAGGAAACAAATCTATAAAATGTTCATCCGCAGCCGACTTGTCATGCACTGCTAAACACGCGATCAGGGCAAAGGCGGCACGTTTGACGAATTCCTCTTCCCTTTCCGACCAGTCGAGAATTTTTTTCCATACAAGCGGCGTTTTATCAAAGAGGTTCGTGCATACTTGGTCGCAGACATCCCATGAATCGAAATCCTTCACCCAGCTTTCCATCTGAACTTCGGTCAGCTTTTCAAACTCACCGATCATGGAAGCCATGATTTTAGCTTCGGGTATGCCTGTTTTCCACAATTCGAGAGCAAGTTTGTGGTTCTTACCCAATTCTTTTGCGAGCTTCCGCATGTCCGGCACTGATACGCCCATCCTTCCTTCAGATGTCATACCGTAACGCGCCATTCCTTCGACCTGATCCGGCCGGGCTTTTTCCTTTAACTTTTCGAGAATATCTTGAACGTTGGACATGATTTCCCCTTCGGTTTCTATTTCAGATGATTTTCAAAAAATTTCATCGGATCTTGACAAAATTTGTTGAGTGCCTGCATGGACATGCTGGCGTAGCTGGCGTTTCCCCGGTCTGCTAAACTCTTCCGGATTTCCAAATGCAGATGGTTGGGTGTGCCGAAATCTGCTGCTTTCAGTTCGTCTTCATTAAAAAGCCGTGCAAGGTGTGTCTGTTCATCCACCCAATCGCCGACTTGAACCTGGATGTCCTCGATATGAACGTACATAGAATAGAATATGCCGTTGTCGGGAAGGCGGTGTTCGACGATGACCGAACGGTGCGGAAATTCCCTGAAAACCCGGACAACCCAACCGTATCCGATGGCATACACTTTTTCGTTGAAAGTCCCTTCCAAATCGAGTCCGGCATGATGATGCCCCGGTTTATAGCTCCGTCTGTATTCTCCATAGACACCGACGGCACGTTGCTTGATGTTCTGGAGGCTTTCCCTGTCGATTTCTTCGAAAGGGGAGAAGAATTCATAGCAGATGAGAGTCTTTCGGTCGATCGGCTGTATACGGCGATTTTCTTGTCTCACGAACGAGCTGCCGGTGGAAACGAATCCTAAAAGTTGAAATGAGATGATAACAATGCCGAACAGGATAGCTTTCGGAAACATCCATCGGGAGTTGAAAGATATTTTCGCCTCATGCCTTATTTTGGATTCCACTTTATGATAAATTTTTCTTATGCTTTTTTTTCGCTTACGGAATCTCTTAAAAACCAGATGGAGGACTCGATGCTTCTTCTATAAGATTCGCAGCTTCTTCAAAGAGCCGCTTGATGATCTCTCCATAAGCTTTTCCCGGATTGTCACAGTTGAAAAAGATGATCACCCCCAAACCGTCTTTCTGTAGAAATTGCATCTGGGTCGCTATCCCTGGATCTCCCCCGCCGTGACCCCAAACTATCTCATCGTTTTTGCGCATCATCGGATACCAGCACAATCCGCGGCCATAGTGGTTTTCGGAGAGCATGCTCTGAACCGTTTCTTTTTTCAATACCTGTTTGCCTTCGAAGGTTCCCTCATTCAGGTACACCCGTAAAAACCGCGAGAGCTCGTTTACGCTCGTCCTGATCAAGCCATCAGGGTAGTTAGGGAAGCTGTAAAGACAGTGTGGGAAGAGCTCCCCTCTTGTAATGGACTGTTTGTCCGCTCCGTACCGGGGAAGGAATGATTCAAAGGTCAGCTCTTCCGGCATTTTGGAATCTTCCGAAATGTACGTGTAGGGCACGGCATGATTGTTCACGTCGATGTCTGCGAGCATCCAGCCTGTGTGCGTCATTCCCAGAGGCTCGAAGATGTGCTTTTTGCAGTATCCGGCAAAATCCTCGCCGGATATGACTTCAACGAGATAACCCAACAGGCCGAAACCTACATTTGTGTAAGCCCGCGGCCCCTTTTGTGGTTCTTCCGTTCCCGGTTTCCAAATGTGAAAATTTTCCTCTTTGTTGAAGTATTTGCCTTGAGGCTTCAGATATCCTTGAATCCAATCTTTGAGAGAGATCTTGGGATCTCCGCAGGCGTAGCTCTCTCCATAAGCAGGGCCGTCTTTGATGGAAGATTTATGTGTCAGGAGCTGGCGGTAGGTGATGGGGACATCCGGGAAATTGGGATTTCGGACTTGGAACGGGAGCTGCTCGTTAACGTCGTCATCGAGTTTGAACCTGCCTTTTTCCCAAAGCTGCATGATTGCCGTCGCGGTTACGGTTTTCGATATGGAACCGATGTTTTGAATCGTATCCGCAGACATAGGGATCTTTTTCTCGACGTCCGCCCAGCCGAAACCCTTTGCCCACACGAGTTTGTCCTTGATGACAATACAAGCTGAAAGACCGGGGACGTGGTTGGTTGGCAGCCTTTCCAGAATGAAATCATCCAAATCCGACAGCTCGGATTTGAAGCTGAGGGACAGGACCGAGATGGTTGTTGCTGTGATGAACAGCCCCAAAAGACATATCCGGATACATTTTTTCCTAGGTTTCATTTTGGCTCCTCTCAACAAAATTCGTTGAAAGCAGTATTATACATTATTTATTCGGTGACGTAAGCATAAGGGTGAAAGCCCCTTTAGTGAGCCGCTAAAAAGGCACAAATTGACCTTGGTATTTAAAAAAAATCACCGGGGTTTATGGCAAACTAGGGTTGCCCATTGAAAAAAGCATATGCATTCATTTTTCGTGTTTATAAACCTTACCGTCTTTCATAACGAATTTAACGGCACGCAGTGTCTTGATGTTTTCTAAGGGATTATCGGGTGTTGCGATGATATCGGCTCGCATTCCTGATTTGATACAGCCTCTTATCTTGTCCATTTCGAGCATTTCAGCCGCGTTTGTCGTCATTGCCCGGAGAATATCTGCCGGCGGTATTTCGGCATCGAGCCAGGTATCAAGAAGCGTAAGTGCGGCACTTCCCCTAGTGTGCCCGGGAACTTCGACGACGATATCCGAGCCGAAAGCCATTTTAACTCCGATTTTGTAAGCCCTCTTCAGGCGGTCAACGATCTTGGGATAGAATGATTTGAAACGGTCAACAGTCTCGGGATAGTACGACATGCTGCCATACACCCCCCAGATTTCCCTGGAAAAATCCGTCCCGCAGAGCCAGACTCCTTTTTCCTTAGCCATCTTCAACGCTTCATTGCTCATAACGAAACCATGTTCTATCGAAGCGAGTCCTCCTTCGATGGCATTTCTCGCTCCTTGTTCCGTCACACAGTGGGCGCAAACCTTGACACCGGCTTTGGCCGCTTCCTCAACTATGAAACGGATGTCATCGGCCGAGTAGATGTAGCGCTGGTCATCGACGACGATCTTGATCCAGTCTGCTCCGAGATGCAGGTTTTGTCTTATGCCTTTCTTCATTTCATCGCGCGTATCGGCTTCGATGTAGTCGATATCGGGATGCCGCAGGTTTTCAAAGTTAACATGGAGCTGACCTCCCATCGGAGCGATGATCTTTCCTGTGACCAACATATTGGGACCTGGAAATTTTTCTTGATCGATGGCCTGCTTCAATGCGACATCTGCATAGTGCCCTGCATTTCCCACATCGCGCACTGTCGTGAACCCGGATTCAAGAAAGGTTCGACCATTCTCAACGCCCTGCAAAGCCCTGTCGGGTGTCGTTTTTAGAAGATAGTGGGCAGTAAAACCATAGCCTCCTGTTCCTTTAACGGGAATCATCTGGCACAGATGAGTGTGGCAATCGAAAAGACCCGGCAGCACCGTACATCCGGATAAATCGATGATATTGGCGTTCTCCGGAATTTTGACGTCCGGGCCCATTTCCTTGATGGTATTTCCCTCGATAAGGATGATGATATTATCGCGGACAGCTGCCTCTGCCGGATCGATAAGCTTTCCGGCTTTGATGACCGTTATCTCAACCGCACCGAGCATTGAAGCCAGTAACGCTATGGTAATGATGCTTAGAAATGCCGCTGTTTTTTTTCGCATGCCGAATCCTCCTAAGGGATCTTAATTGTTTGGGATGGTCTGGTCTCAATATAAAACATCTCGAATTTGATGACAAGACTATTATCGGGAACACTGCTGAGAGTGTATCTGTTCGACTCCACAAAGATCGAATCGCCAGGTCATAAAGCGGATTAAAATAATAAAGCACGCATCGATATTTTTTGAAAAATTCGGATTTATTAGATGGAACTTTCTTTCACGAATAACGTAAAATATATCGAATCTAAATCGAATGGGAGGTCGGAGTGTATAAATCAACGGCAAAGATGTTCCGTATTTGTGCGACAGCCCTCTTTGTACTCAGTATCGGTCTGTTCGCCATGACTGCCTCTGCAGCAGAAGAGAAGTATGCCCCTTTAGTCGGAGATTATGAATTCGATGTACAGGGGCAGATCATGATTATTTCATTCTGGGTAGAGGAGGGGAAACTCTGGGGTGCCCCCGAGGGCGAGAGCGGAGTGGAACTCGAGCCTGTCGAAGGCGAAGACATGAAATTCGAAGTAAATACCCCTAACGGCCAATTCTATGAACTGCAATTCATCAAGGACGAGTCGGGCAAAGTGACGAAATGTATCGTTGCCACCATGGGCATGGAAATGGAGGGCGCGAAGATCAAATAAACCAAGCTGTCAAAAACCGGCGGGATATTCCTGCCATTTAATAACCAAGATCTAACCTGCATACCGTTCAAAAGTACACCTTTAAATTTCATATCTTATGAATTTATAAAACGCGCACCAACCGGCGAACCAAGAAAAGACCGATTTTTTGCAATCTTTGAAATTGCGATGCTATTTTCTTGGAGCAGCCCGTGTTTCGACCGAACACTCATAACTCTCGAAATAATTACAGCCATAACAATTAGTTTTATGACTAAAGTTCAGCCAAAGGATTGATATGAGTGATACCAAAGGGATCTCCTATTTTAATTAAATTATTA
>JAFGNQ010000291.1 GCA_016926925.1 Candidatus Aminicenantota bacterium | reverse complement strand
CGAAGCGCTATCAAGGACCCTAGGAGCGGCATGCTCAGCATTTCGCCGAGGGTCCAGATGGCCAGTGTCAGGGCGGCATAAAGAAAGCCGCGTCCGAACGGCATTAAAGCGAATCCCAATCCTGTCAACAAAAAGGAGACGCCGATAAAGCGTGTCAAGGACCGTTTCCCGATCCAATGGATCAGGAGCATCTCCAGGCTGACGATCAATAGAGTGTTGATCATCACCAACTGGCCGATGCGGTTTTCAGCCAAACCATAGACTTCACGCATATAGAGCGGGAATGTGGCAAAGAGCTGGAAGAAAATAGCGCCCCATACGACGACCAAGGGAAGAAGTATGAGAAAGGGCCCATCGCGCCAAGGGGAAATGCCTGAGGATGTCTTTTTCGCCTCCACAGCCTTTATGTGATCTTCAGGCTTCTTCCAGAGAAGAGAAAAGAAAATAACTGCGGCCAGGCAAGTCAATCCATCGGCCCAAAAAAGAAGTCCGTAATTCCTGAGAGCCAGGAAACCTCCCACTGCCGGACCGATTGTAGCCCCGATGTTGTTGGCAAGCCGTATGAGTGCGAATCCTTTAGTAGTGTTTTCCGGTGTGCAGATCCGGGCCATTGAAGTGCTGTTTGCCGGATATAAAAAACCCGAAGACAAGGCCAGGATAAAAATCATCAGATTGATGCTCCACAGAGAATCGAGCTGTCCCAACCAGATGTAAAAAATCCCACTGAGAAAGAGACTGAGTTTCTGGACGTTGGTGGAGCCGATTCTATCGGAAAGAATGCCCCCCAAAAAAGCGCCGGCCAACGATCCCAGTCCGAAGACGCTTATCGATCTGCCCGCCTGAACTACCGTAAAACCAAGCTGACGTGTCAGGTAGAGACTCAGAAAAAAGAGCACCATCATTCCGGCCGCGTTTATCAGCAAAACGCCAAACAAAATCCAAGCCTGATGCGGAAGATCCGCGTAGGCTTGACGGTAAAGTGCCCCGATTTTTCCTATCATTTTCCCGGTTCTCCCTATAATATCCAAAGTGTGCTGTAAAATCGACGAAAATTATATCCATGATTTCGAGACTTAGCCGGTCCCACCCACCTCCAGGCAACTCCTATAGATATGGGCTCGCGCTTTCCGGCAAAGTTAATGTCGTTATCAGGGAAATGGGATTCTCTAAATTTTATGAAAAACGATAATACTCAAGATGAGGGCGGATTATTACCCGCCCGCGTTGCCGGAGGATTCGTTATCGAGCTCTTTTGGCTCTATTGTCCGGGAGTATCGGCCGGAAGCTTATAGACGACCTTTCCGTTCTCGTCCAAAAACTGGATCGAGGGCACATCCTCTCCATCGACCGACATTAAAATGCGCGGTTTTCCTTTGGTGTCGGCAAGGCTTACAACAGCCTCGCTTTTCGATCCTCGTCCGACAAAGATCCGTGTGACACCGGATAATCCGCTCTCCACAGCCTGTGCCCGCAGCTTTTTCATAGCGGCCGTCTTTTCCGATCCACCCTCCATGCTTTCGATCTCACCGAGGCGCTTGGCAAATTCGGCCAGGGGGGTCAGCGGACGGTCCCAAACCATCAAGCCGGCCGACCGTACTTCATTGTTCTGCGAGTAGGTGATGCCGACCGTCTGATCCTGGTTGTACTGGTCGAACATCAATCCCGCATTAGCACGGATGTTTCCATCCTCTTCTTTACTGCCCCAGGTCATGCCGCCGCACTCATCGCCTTTGTCGTTGAAGAATATCATGCCCGGCCGCTGGCCCTCTCTCGTTTTCATGTACATTCCTCCGATGATGGGCCCTGGCGACCGGTCGCGGTTGGCAATGGCCAACCGGAGTTTTCCGTCTCTTTCAACAATGTTTACCCGCTCCACATCGATCTCTTGGAATTTTGTCCTCTGAGCGGCCTGTTTTGCTGCAATGAAAAACAGGACTGCAAAGAGCATTGTCGCAATCAAGCTATAAACTTTCAGAAATCGAAGTTCTTTTTTAATTTTTTCCGTATCCATGACTGCTCCTTTATCACACTCTTCCAGGATTCAAGCTGTTTATTCGAAATACAACTCTAATTATAGGCTTCCATAATCTCCCGCTTTTCCTCCAGGAGATACGGGGCGAGTTTTTTTAGCTCCGGCATGGACGGCAATTTCATATGAGCATTGAGGTACTTGAGAGGGACGGGGTGGGTACCGATCACCACCGGTAGATCATAATAATTTTCAATAAAATCCTTAAAATACAGAGTGGATGGGCAGGGGGGATATCCGACCACAAATCCAGTTGCCAAATGGATGACCTCAGCTCCGTTTTTCTTCATTTCAGCAGGAACATATTCGACGTTCACACCCGGGCACCCTCCGCATTGACCGAAGCCCACGACATCGATCGGCATTTCCTTGGGATAGCGTGCAAAACCTCCCACTCTTTCTCTGACGGAACGCAGGCATTTCCCGCCCCCGCAAGATTCATACCGACCGCAAATGATTATTCCGATCTTTTTGGATTGAGAGTCCGGCTTCAGGGTGGAAAAAATACGGTTCCGGTCAGAAAGAGTCCTGTTCTTGTCTACCGCAGGGGAAAAACCCAGGGCTGCCATCCCGGCCAGAGAGCGGTTAAAGAACTCCCTGCGGTCGTATTGATGTTTATCACTCATGTTTGCTGCCTCCTTTAAACTCTTTTGATGAAAAATCGAACTTCGAATTATATTCCATATCGAGTGTGTTTCACAAATTCATTATGAAGAGTCCCGGTTTCTTTTGAGCTTATGGGTTTTATGTTAGTACGGCATCATCCGGTCCCACAAGTACCATGAGGACGACTGTTTCGAAGAAGTGACGTTTGAAAAATATTTTGATATCCCCGTGACGAAATCGGATTTGAAAGATATGCATCTACGATTCGGATTGCCGGATTCAACCGGATTATTTTTCTTGAGGGTCATTCAATTTAATAACGGCACGGTCCTGGTTCCGAAAATGAATCACCTGGCCGGAGACGGATACAGTTATTTTTATTTGATGTCGATCCTGGCTGCGCTCTCGAGCGACCGTTTTATTCCCATCAAATCATTTTTATCCCGCACACTCCAAAAACCCCACCACAGGAGAACAGCGCTCAAAGAATTCGTATTTCCGGGTCTCGAGTTGGAATCCCCTCCACAGGCCGGCAGTCCCGTCATCGAGATCGTAGAAATTAAAAAAGAGGCTGTACGAAGTACCATAAAAAAAGCCTCCACCTCTCTGAATCAGAGGATTTCCGCCAATGACATTTTATCGGCGATGGCCTTGCAGAAAGTCGTACCGCTCCAGACCGAAGTTTTTGATAAGATGGTACGTCTGACTATTCCCATTGATGTCCGGAGCAAAGTAGGGGAGTTCGGTCCGAAATTTTTCGGAAACGGCTTGATGCTCTTTCCTATTGGTCTCGAAAAGGAGAAGATTTTAAATTCAACCCCGGAAGAACTGGCCTCCGCAATAAGAAAATCCATGCCGGCGCTGTCGAGAGATCGTTACATCCTCTATCTGAAAGAATTAGAGGCTTTAATATCCGAAAAAAAAGTGGGATCCCTAAAGCCGTTCGACCCAGAAACAGGATGTTTGGTGACGAATATCTCGAGACTTCCTGCGGAGAAGCTGAATTTCGGAGGAGGAGTTCCTGCACTTATATTGCCGATAACGGTCGCGAAAAATTCGGCCGCGATATTGTCCCGCGGAGATAATTTCATTTTGCGATTCGCTTATTGAACGCACATGTTCACTTTATGAAGAGAACCGGAATAAAATTTTCAGTTACACTTTTAGGAGGTCCAAATGTACACCATCCTTTTTTATGAGGTCGTCGATGATTACGTCAATAAACGGGCTGCTTTTCGCCAGGAACACCTCGATTTTGCCCGTGAATTCGAGGAAAAGGGTCAACTGATTCTGGCGGGAGCGTTCACCAACCCTGTTGACGGCGCCGCCCTCGTCTTCAAATCCGAAGACAGCCGTGTGGCCGAAAATTTCGCCCAAAACGATCCTTATGTCAAAAACGGCCTTATCACGAAATGGAAGGTCCGTGAATGGGCCGTCGTTATCGGCGAAGAATCGTAAGGAGGAAGCCATGATTGCCAGAATTTGGCACGGTCGAGCCCCTCAGGAAAGAGCCGACGCCTATGTGTTCTTTCTAGAAACTAAGGTGTTTCCATCAATCCGGGATATTGAAGGTCATGAAGGAGCTTACATTCTCCAAAGGACCCTACAAAATTCCGGCGACGTGGAGTTTATCGTTCTCACCTTATGGCAGTCCATGGATGCCGTCCGTCTTTTTGCCGGAGACGATCCCTCTGTGGCAGTAGTCGAGGATGAGGCCAAGGCTCTTCTCAGCACATTCGACGGCCACGTCGCACATTTCAAAGTAGTGCGCGCAACACGGCAAATCGCCAAGAGTTGATGCGCGGATTGAGCCATGGATCGCGGACCAATCTCTGCCCACTGCAAACTCCAATCTTTCCAAACTAGATGCCGCAGCCCCCAATCCCAAAGATACTCTGAGGTATGAATAAACCGGAAGTATCTCTCCAGCTTAAAATAAACCGTAAAGTCGTCAAAACAGGGGCGTTCTTTTGCCTGAGATCGGGTGTGTTTGACTAAATTTTGACCTGTGATTTATAATCCTCAACAATGATCAAGCACAAGGGCGATTCAGCCTCCAAACTTGATCCCGCCATGATAAGGAACGCCTGACAAAGAATACGAGAACAAAGATATTGAATGGAAGCAGATCGTCTTTATTCGTACTAATCCGCAAGGAGGAAAATTATGAGGAAGATTTCACGTCTGGCTGCATTCGTCATTATAAGCTTAGTCGTTGTTCTATTCGCTCTGCCGCTTCAATCAGACAGCGTCGACGACTTTGTCAAAGCTTCGATGCAGCAGCAGAAGATCCCGGGCCTCGCTTTAGCCGTCATGAGGGAAGGTCGGATCATCAAAGCGCAAGGGTATGGCCTGGCGAATGTCGAGCTGAACGTGCCCGTGACTCCCGAAACCATTTTCCAGTCCGGATCTGTGGGTAAACAATTTACAGCCACGGCCGTGATGATGCTTGTCGTGGAAGGCAAAGTCGGGCTGGAAGACAAAATCACTCAATATTTCCATGATGCCCCTGAGACCTGGAATGCAATCACTGTCCGGCACCTCCTGACACACACCTCGGGAATCAAAGATTACACCGGCACGGACTTCGATTATCGCCAGGACTACACCGAAAAAGACTTACTGAAAAAGCTCGAATCATTTCCTTCCGACTTCACTCCGGG
>JAFGNQ010000040.1 GCA_016926925.1 Candidatus Aminicenantota bacterium | reverse complement strand
CTCTTCCATCCTCTCCAGCGCCCAGAAGAGGTTGCGAGCGGTCGGGCGTGTCCGCTCCAGGCGTACGTAAGTTTTTTTGAACTCTTCATCCAGAGTGCTTTTATCGGCGATCTTCGAAACTCCCAAAGCCACACCGAAAGCTGCCGCAACTCCGATGGCCGGAGCTCCACGGATGACCATCGTCTCGATGGCTTCAGCCACCTGATCGTAGTCCGTGCATTCGACATAGACTTCCTGCTCCGGCAGCTTTCTCTGGTCGATCATGATCACCCGGTCAGATTTCCACTGGATGGTCGGCAGCATAATTCACCTCTTTTTCCATGCAGGCTTTTCGGGACTTTCCCAAGCCCATCTCTTCATCCAGGCACGATAAAGGGATTCAAAATCCTTCCATTCCGGGGAGGAGAGCGTTTCTTTGAGTTTCCTGTAACAGAAGACGATTTGATTATCGTTATCCCTGGAGATTTGTTCGGTGGGGAGACCAATCTCTTTGGCTATGACCGCGGTTTCGAAGCTTTCCCTGTACTCGGAGAGATGACTCAGGATTTGCGAATGCAGGTAGTGGCAAAATCCGCACCCGAAATTTTTTGCGATGAGTTTTTCTGTCGTTTTGAGCAGGTTTTGGAGGGCTTTCATTTTTTCCGGCTCATCACGCTCCATGGCCCATTCCAACATGAGTTTTACATATCTCTCCGCAGACAGCCGGGTGATCGGATCGAACTTGGACTTGTCAAGAAGCGATTTATAGACTTTGGCGGCACTCTCTCCGAGTCCCATTTCATGAAGAGTGGAGGCCAGGCCGAAGAGTGTGAGCTGTGAAGCCCAGTCTTCGCCGTTTTCAAATCCGAAGGAATGGGCTTTGAGAAAGCTTTCTTTGGCTTTTTCCCACATCTCCAGGTTAAGCTCGGCCAAACCTTTCAACATGTAGGCTTGGGCCGAAGGGTGCTTCCGGGCTTCGAGTTCCGCCTCATTTAGGGCTTGCTTGAAGGAAGATACGGCTTTTTCCGTCTGATAGGCTCGAAAAAATTCTTCGCCGGCGGCGAAGTGAAACTTGGCTTCATTGAGATGGGAGACACAGTTGACGACGGCGGCTAGACCGGCACAAAGAAAAAAAAGTTTGAGTTGATATGAGGCAGTTCTCTTAATTTTCATCATCAATCCGGCTTTTCACCAGTTTTTCGAGCGACTTTTGCACATCCGCCTGGGACAGGAGCACTGCACCGAGAGCCGACAATTCCCCGGACACGGTCTTAAGTGCTTCCAGCAATCTCGGTCTGCCTTTACAGGCTTCGATATCCGCTTTGGCCTGCTCCACTCGTGCATCGAACTCCAGAACAATCTTCCGGAAGCTCTTCGATGCGATTTCCTCTCTGAAGAGGGCGGTCAGAAAAGGATCGTCCAGGCCGAAAAGCGGGTAGAGGCGAAGGAATGCATCCCTGAGATATTTGAAATTTTTGTGCTTGATCTCATCCTTAAATGCTGCAGCCAAATCCGCATCGTTCCGCAAAAAACTTTCAATAAAGGCATCCGGTTTCTCAGCCAGATATTCCGGGTCCGGCCAGACCCTCCAGGAAAAGATCTTCTCCCGCCACTCCTCCGGCCTCCGGACAGCCCAGATCAAAGCGGCGGAAACCAAGGGAAAATACAAGTATTTCTGCTGAGGAAAGAACTCCGACAACACCGAGACAACGCGTTTGAGAAGACTCTCGACGGTTTTGTCGCTCATATGTTTTTTCAGCCCCTGCCGAGTCAATTCATCGAGGAGGCTTCCTCAATGTAGGGTCCTCCATTTTTACCACATCACCGCCAAAATGCCAAACTTTCCTAACACGGAAAAGGCAAAATTTTGCAGTTTTCTGTGCACTCAATTTCTGCGTGCCCGTAGCTCAGCGGATAGAGCGGTGGACTTCGAATCAGATTTCAGCGTTTTCGCTAACCTCCTGAAAATAAAGTAATCCTATTCAAATAAATTTAAGTATTCTTGATAAACAAATAATCGACCATATTTAACGTTTTGATCTTTCTGCGATAAAATGCCTTCCTCGCAAAATCGTCTTACTAATCTGTTCGCAGCTTCTCGAGAAAGACCCGTTGCTTCTTCGACCTTTTTCACATTAACAATAGGAGACTTGTAGAGATGCCTTAATAACACAAAAGCGTTTTTACTCGCTCTTCCCAAACTCGACATTTTCTGGAGATTCTTTTTCCTAAGATCGATGATTTTATTTGAAGTCTCAAGTGCTTTTTCACAAATCTGGATAATACCTTTCAAGAAGAACTCTAACCAATCAGATATATTCCCTTTTCTATATTCATCCAGGAGGGAAAAATACTTATTTCTGTTCTTTTTCAAGTATTCTGATAGATAAAGAACTGGACGTTCCAAAACATTTTGATGACAAAGGTAAAATGTTATAAGTAATCTTCCAGTTCTTCCATTTCCATCTATAAATGGGTGAATTGTCTCAAATTGACTGTGAATCAAAGCGGCCTTTATTAATTTTGGTATGTTTTTATGAGAGTAGAAGAATTTCTCAAGTTCTCCCATTGCTGGCAGCACATATTGTGGTGGCGGGGGGACAAAGTGCGCATCATTGAGATTTGTTCCCATTACCCAATTCTGGCTATTGCGAAATTCTCCAGGCTGAGGAGATGTTGAACTTCGCTCACCAGTTAAAAGAGCCGCATGGACCTCTTTGATTAGTCTTAATGACAAGGGAAAATTGTTTAGTCTCTCCAATCCCTTATTCATTGCTTGGATATAATGTAAGATATCGTCCACATCATCAGGAAGCTCAGGGATTCTTTCGACTTCCGCTTGCAGGGCATCAGTAAGGTTGGCTTTTGTTCCTTCCACTTGGCTGGAGTACGCCGCTTCTTTATTAATGTACATAAAAATAAAAAAATCGATATCCGGAAGAAGCTTGGTTAAACCATCAAGTTTTCCAAGGAATAAGTTGGCATTGGCTAGAGGTTCAATAATCTTAGGTTCAACATAAGTGAAGTCTTTCGGAGGAAATTTATCAGGGATAAAGGCACTATAATTATCCTTCTGTTTTACATATTTACCTATTTGTGGCATATATTCCCTCCAAGAACTTATTCATAGATGTCAACAATATAGCTTTAAAGTTGACATTCGTCAAGTGGATGTCAACTTTGAGGTTCCTCTCACATAAATGTAATTAGCGGGATTCAAATTTGTTTATTATTAATGAGTATTGGAATCGAAAGTTTCTGATTTATTTTGATCCGAGCCATAAAGAACTCTTTATAATTCATCCTTTTGAGATGAGATCTTCTTATGTTGTTTTACGATCAAATAGCAGAGAATCAACCAAATCAGTATGATGAAAATATTCAGCTTGGCAAAAAGCTCCGGCCATAGATAAAGCCATCGAAATGGTAATTGCCGATCCCGACAAGCTGGGTGTCACGGGCCACAGCTACGGAGTGTACAACACGGTTTTAAGAGAATCATTCACTTCAACTCGAGCAGGGCCAGAAAAGCTTCCTGCGGAATTTCGATCTGGCCGACTTTCTTCATCCGTTTTTTACCGGACTTTTGTTTTTCCAAAAGTTTCATTTTGCGGGTGTAATCCCCGCCGTAAAGCTTGGCCAGGACGTCTTTGCGATAGGGCTTAATACTTTCCCGGGCGATGATTTTTTTTCCCAAGGCGGCCTGGAGGAAGACTTCATACTGCTGCCGGGGTATGAGGCTCCTCATTTTTGTGACAAGGGCCCGGCCGACGCTGTACGCCTTGTCCTTATGGACGATGAGAGACAGAGCATCGACGGACTCTTTGTTGATCAGGATATCAAGCTTGACCATATCGGCCTCCCGGTATCCGGTGAACTCATAATCCATGGAGGCATAGCCTTGGGAGAGGGATTTGAGCTGATTGTAGAAATCGTAGACGACTTCGTTCAGGGGAAGAACATATGTCAGGAAAATGCGCTGTGCGCTGATGTACTCCATTTTTTTCTGCTCTCCCCTTCGGTCTTGAAGCAGCTTCAGTACAGCCCCGAGATATTGATCCGGAGTAAAAATCATGGCCTCGATGACCGGCTCTTCGATCCGGACGATTTCATGGGGAGGCGGAAGCTGGGAAGGATTCCGGATTTCGATGACGGTATCGTCCTTTTTAGTGACCCGAAAACCGACACTGGGCACCGTGGTTACGATGGTCAGATCGAACTCCCTCTCCAGGCGCTCCTGAATGATTTCGCGGTGGAGAAGGCCTAAAAACCCGCAGCGGAATCCCATGCCGAGCGCCGGAGAGTTCTCCGGCTCGTACTGGAAGGAAAAATCATTGAGCCGCAGTTTCTGGAGTGACTTGCGCAGCTCTTCGACGCTCGTTTCCCCGGCAGGAAACATTCCGCAGAAAACCATGGATTTTGCTTCTTGAAAACCCGGGAACGGTTTGAGCGTTTTCCTGTTTCTCTCCGTAATCGTATCGCCGATGCGGGCATGACTCAGGTCCTTTATGCCGGCGATGAGATAGCCTACCTCACCTGATGAGAGACCATCGACTTTTTGGAGTTTCGGCGTTAAAAACCCCACCTCCTCGACATCGTACCTCACACCCTGGGCTATGAGCTCGATCGGATCCCCTGTGCGGAGAGTGCCGTCGAAAACGCGGACCAGCAAGACGACTCCCCGGTAAGAGTCGTACCAGGAGTCGAAGAGCAAAGCCTTGAGCGGGGCTTCGGGATCACCTTGAGGCGGCGGGATACGCTCGGCTATGGCTTTCAAGATCTCGTCGGTGCCTAATCCGGTTTTTGCGCTGGCCATGATCGCTTCATCCCGGGAGATGCCTATGATGTCTTCCAGTTGATCGAGTGCCAGTTCGGGATTGGCCTGCGAAAGATCGACCTTGTTGATGACCGGAATGAGAACGAGCTCATTCTGGAGTGCCAGATACGTGTTGGCCAGAGTCTGGGCCTCGACACCTTGGGAGGCATCGATTACGAGAAGGGCCCCCTCGCAGGCAGCCAGACTCCGGGATACTTCGTAGGAGAAATCCACATGCCCGGGTGTGTCGATCAGGTTGAACACACAGTCCCCGTACGCCGGGCATTTGTAAAGGAGGCGTGCCGTCTGTGCTTTGATCGTGATCCCTTTTTCCCTTTCGAGATCCATGGTATCCAGGACCTGTTCTCTGAGCTCTCGTGCGGACAGGGCTCCGGTCTTCTCCAAAAGCCTGTCGGCAAGGGTTGATTTTCCATGATCGATGTGGGCTATGATCGAAAAATTTCTGATGTTCTTCATAGGACTACTTGTCCTGAATAATCCAGGGTAGTATACCACTTATCGGTGATTGCATGCATTTTTGTCTCCTCTTAAGGCGAACAAGAGCCCAGCATGTATGAGCCGCATATGAGCAAAGGCAACGCGAGGACGACTTACAGCTTGTATAAGCCGCAGGGTGGTTGGTATGGGGGTCTTCGACGAAAACGAACTGTGACGAGCACCTACGCTTGCCCCTATGATTTGAGCTCATCATGGATAAGGAATCCCTCCGAGCCCTGTCAAGTCATTTAAAAATCTAACCGTAGCACCTATCATCTTGTCATTTAAAATCTAACCATGGTTAATGGCCACAAGCTTTCCT
>JAFGNQ010000290.1 GCA_016926925.1 Candidatus Aminicenantota bacterium | reverse complement strand
TCGTTTTTGGAGGGAGGCTATTCCATCGACATAGCAGAAGGCACGCACCCTGACAGGATGACCAAAGTCGTGGCCGAATTCGACCGCCGCCTGGGCGCCAATTGGGCGGTAAAAGCCAGAGGTGTCTACACCAAGCACTCCAACATGCTCGAAGACCTGGCCATGTTCGATTATGAAGGCCTTACCTACGTGCTCCAGAACTGGGATGCCAAGAGAAGAAGCTACTTGGGACTTGAACTTGAAGTTCAGGGCAGGATCGCCGATAAATTTTTCCTCAATGGATCTTACGTCTGGTCAAAGGCACAAGGCACGACATTGGGCGCTTATGAGGCCTTTGACAATTATCAAGGATCTGCTTACAACACAGTCGGCATTTTCGGCGACCACTTCTCCGGTCCGGCTGATTCCGAATGGGCCTGGTTAGGTCCTCTCACTGCGGGATTCGGAGGTTTGGATTATGGAGATGAAGGTTGGTACGGCCCTCTCCAGGACAGCTGCGATCATGTGGTCAAGCTGCTCGGGACGTGGATGGCTCCCTACGGTTTCATTGTCAGCAGCGCCTTCCAGTGGTACAACGGCTACCGCTGGTCCATCCACGGATGGCATGCCGCCTATGGAATGTACGCCACATTTCCTTACGGACGGGGCACGGAAAAGTATCCTGCACACACTTATGTAGATCTGACGGTTCAGAAAGATTTCCAGCTGAGCTCGGGATTGGCCTTCGCCTTGAGAGTCAACATCAACAATCTGTTCAACTCGCAGCAGATCGTTTCTTATGCCAACGGCGAAGGCAGTGCCATTTACGGGCAGGTATATGGCAGGCAGTTCCCTCGCTGGATCCAGTTCCAGGTTATGTTGCGATTCTGATATTGTGCTTGGGAGTCCGGGCTGTCTCATCGAAAAAAGATAGCTTATCGCCATCATTGATAAGGCCGTCCGGATTCCCTTTTCCATTTCTGAGACAAATTGCTCTCGGAATCCGTGGAGAAAAATTCCGCTTATTTATAAAGGCGGGAGTTATGCGTTGGCGTCTCTCCGTACAGATCAGATGTGCAGCTCGATGACGTCCTCATCCTGAAGGAGGTAGTCCTGATTGACCTTCTGGCCTTCGTATTTAGCTTTTCCCCAAATGCGCGCAAATTTTAATTTTTGCGCAAAGTCTTTGTGGACGGCCTTGGCCATATCCATAAGAGTTTCCCCTTTTTGGAAGATGAAGGGATCGCCTGTATCGGCCTTTTTTCCCGGTTCTTTGCTGTAGACCCGAACCACATTGAGGGTTGCGAAAATTCTTTGCCTGAGGTCCTCCACTCCATCTCCGTGGAGCGCGGAGACCGTAATCACTTCGAACTCGGGGTCAAGTTTCTCCTTCAAGAAGAGGAGATTCAGTTCTGAATCAGGTCTGTCGACCTTGTTGGCAACGATGACGGACCGCTTCCAGAAATACCATTTTTCCTGACTCACCTGCCGACTTGCAGGCACAATTTCGATGTTCTTTTCTTTGATCCTGTCACACAGGATTCGGTAGTCCCTCTCGGTATCCTGGCTGTCCAAATCCAGAACGATCAGAACGGCATCCGCACCCTTGATCAATTCGGCTTGCCACGGCTCAAAGAACTCCGGTGTGATGGGAGGCATGTCGATGAGCTGGATTTGGATGTTTTCGAAGGGCATCATGGCTGGGGATGGAGCGTGGGTGGTGAAAGGGTAATCGCCGATTTCCGGATTTGCATTGGTCAAGGCTTGAATGAGCTGCGATTTTCCCGTGTTGGGTGGCCCGACCAGCACCAATTGGCCCGCTCCCGCTTTATCGATATGGGATGTCGGGCCGTGCCTTGCGGTCGCCGGTTTTTTATCTTTTTGGGCTCTGAGTTTGGCGATTTTCGTCTTGTAGAGAGCCTGGAGTTTTTCGGTTCCTTTGTGTTTGGGGATGATGGAGAGCAATTCCTCCATTATGGAGATTTTTTCCTCGGCGGTCTTCGCCGTTTTCAACTTTTTCTCTGTGTCAAAGTATTGGGGAGGCAAATTCGCCGGCATAACCTTTCTCCGAAACATCATTATAATCCAACATTTTCTCATTTTCAAAACCTCGGCGATCTCTGCGGGCATTCCGGTTTCCGTAATCCCATTTATATATGTGAGTGAGAATATTGACATGCCGGATACGTTACTCAAAATGATGGTTGTGCTGTAAGTCTCTTGTTGTAAAAGAGATTGTCTGTTCCGGAATACGGCATTTTATTATGGGTTTTCAAAATTCTTACTCTGAGTAAGATCGTGGGTTGAAATCTTTACGAATCAGCCAAAATATTTGTGTTTTTTTAACGAATTATCTTTACTATTTTCCCCATATAAAGTATAATAAAAACGAAAAAAAAATATGTCCTACGGGTTATGTGAAAAAACTTCCTTCCTAAACCCATTTTTTTCCCAAAAAGTAATAAAATGAAAGCCAACAAATACACCGCATCCAGCATCAAAGTACTGAAGGGATTGGAAGCCGTCCGCAAGCGGCCGGCCATGTATATCGGCAGCACCGGGCCGCAGGGTTTGCACCACTTAGTCTATGAAGTTGTCGACAACAGCATTGATGAGGCTCTCGGTGGATACTGCAAACAAATCGATGTGATCATTCATGTCGACAACAGCGTAACGGTCATTGATGACGGCCGGGGCATACCTGTCGACATGCACAAAAAAATGCGCAAGCCGGCTGCGGAAGTGGTTATGACCACTCTGCATGCGGGCGGCAAGTTCGATACGAAGTCCTACCAGGTCTCCGGGGGATTGCACGGTGTCGGGGTCTCGGTCGTCAATGCACTCTCCGAGAAGCTTGACATGGAGATCAAAAGGGATGGAGGCGTGTATTTCCAAAGCTTTTCGAGGGGAGACGCCGTATCCCAGCTCAAAAAAATCGGCAAAACCAATAAGACTGGCACGAAAATCACCTTCAAACCCGATGAAGAGATTTTTCAGGACATTGAGTTCAGTTTCGACACCCTGAGCCAGAGACTGCGGGAGCTCTCCTTCCTTAACGGAGGATTGACCATATCCATTGTCGATGAAAGAAACGATGTAAGGAATGACTTTCACTACAAAGGCGGGATCAACGAGTTCGTCCAGTACCTCAACCAGAACAAGTCGGTCATCAATCCCCGGCCTATCTATACGGAGAGCAACAAAGACGACCTGATCGTGGAGATGGCCATCCAGTACAACACCGGCTATTCCGAGACCATCTTTTCTTTCGTGAATAACATCAACACCACGGAAGGGGGCATGCATCTCATCGGATTCAAATCGGCTCTGACACGCTCGATCAACCAGTATGCCAACGCCAACAATTTGATTAAAGATCTCAAGCAGAACTTGAGCGGTGACGACACCAGGGAGGGCTTGTGTGCTGTGTTGAGCTTAAAGCTGAAGAATCCTCAGTTTGAGGGCCAGACAAAGACGAAGCTGGGCAACAGCGAGGTGAAAGGCATTGTCGATTCCATCGTGAATGAGCAGCTATCCTGTTATTTCGAGGAAAACCCGGCCGTCGCCAAAAAGATCATCATGAAGGTTTTAGATGCGGCCAGGACCAGAGAAGCGGCTCGCAAAGCGAGAGAATTAGCACGCCGGAAAGGAGTTTTGGAATCCACATCCCTTCCTGGAAAGCTGGCTGATTGCCAAGAGCGTGATCCGTCCCAGAGCGAGATCTTTCTGGTCGAAGGGGATTCTGCCGGAGGCTCGGCCAAACAGGCCAGGGACAGGCGCTTCCAAGCCGTTCTACCGCTCAAGGGTAAAATCCTCAATGTCGAGAAGGCCCGGTTCGACAGGATTATCAAGAGTGAAGAGATCGGCCTCATGATCTCAGCCTTGGGAACGGGAGTCGAGCAAGCGGATTTCAACATCGATAAGCTGCGTTACCATAAGGTCGTCATCATGACGGATGCGGATGTGGACGGATCTCACATCCGTACCCTCCTCATGACCTTTTTCTTCAGGCAGATGCCTCAGCTCATAGAGAGGGGCCATCTGTATATCGCCCAGGCGCCGCTTTACAAGATATCCAAAGGAAAATCCTTCCAGTACTTGAGTGATGAGAGAACCTACGATAAGTACATGATCAGGAAGATCTCCGAGGAATTCCAACTCAAGATCAAGAATACTAAAGAAGTTATCAAAGGGGACAAGTTCCGGAAGTTCCTTCAAGGGATCATCACCAAAAGGAACTACCTTCAGATCATGGAGAGGAAAAATTACCCTTTCTTTCTGATAGATATCCTTCTGAAGAACCAGGTCGAGGATGAGGAGTTCCTGAGGAAAATCAAGAATGTGCAGATGATCCAGTCCCTCCTCAACGAGAAGGGCATTGTTTCGGTTTTGAGCGAGGATGAGGAGCATGGACTTTACGAGTTGTCCGTCAATTTTCAAGTCAACGGCATGGTGGTGACTTCGAAAGTCGATATGGATTTGATCACTTCCCCTCATTGGAAGACACTCTACAGGACGGTCAAAGCGTTGGAGGAGTACAAACCTCCCTACTTCATCCTAAGCAACGGAGAAGAGGTCAAGCTGGAGAACGATGGAAAGCTTCTGGACTACCTCAATGAAAAAGGGAAAAAAGGGATCGGCATCCAGAGATACAAGGGTTTGGGTGAGATGACACCCATTCAGCTATGGGAGACTACCATGGATCCGGAAAAGCGGCTTCTGCTGCAGGTCTCTATTCAAGATGCGGTGGAGGCGGATAAGACTTTCACCATTCTCATGGGAGACGAAGTCGAGCCGCGAAGGAAATTTATCGAAGAGAACGCTCTCGAGGCACAAAATATCGACGTCTGAGATTAAGTCATGGCTCTTTCTGATTCGGGAAAAGGAGATTCGATGGGCAGCAATGTATTGGTCGTCAGCGTAGAAAAAGAGATGAAGAAGTCCTATCTGGATTACGCCATGAGCGTGATCATCGGCCGTGCCATTCCCGATATCAAGGATGGATTGAAGCCCGTTCACCGCAGGACTCTCTACGCCATGCACGATGTGGGCAACACCTGGAACAAACCCTACAAGAAATCGGCCCGCATTGTCGGCGATGTCATCGGAAAATATCACCCCCACGGAGACGTAGCTGTCTACGACACAATCGTTCGCATGGCCCAGGAGTTCAGCCTCCGGTATCCTCTCGTCGACGGGCAGGGCAATTTCGGTTCCATCGACGGAGATCCGCCCGCAGCCATGCGGTACACCGAGGTCCGGATGATGAAGCTGACGCAAGAGCTTCTAGCGGACCTGGAAAAGGATACGGTCAATTTCGTCCCGAATTACGATGAGAGTCTGAAGATGCCGGAAGTCTTGCCGGCTAAATACCCCAATCTGCTCGTGAACGGCAGCTCCGGGATCGCCGTCGGTATGGCGACGAACATCCCTCCTCACAATCTCGGTGAGGTGATCGACGGCATGATCTATTTGATCAAACATCCCAAGGCCAATCTGGAAAAGATCATGGAGTTCATACCCGGGCCCGATTTTCCGACGGGGGGGTATGTCTTCAATCTGACCGGGATTAAAGATGCGTACCGGACAGGCAGAGGCATCATCAACCTCAGGGCCAAGGCCCTCATCGAAAGGGGAGCCAAAAACGAACGAGACCGTATCGTCATCACCGAAATCCCGTATCTTGTTAACAAAGCCAAACTCCTGGAGAACATTGCCGGCCTGGTCAACAACAAAAAAATAGAGGGGATTGCGGATATCAGGGATGAGTCGGACCGAGACGGCATGAGGGCTGTGATCGAGATCAAAAGGGGCGAGTTCCCCGAGGTGGTTCTGAACAATCTCTACAAACATACGGCCCTACAGACATCCTTTGGGATCATTCTGCTGGCCATCGTTGACAAGCAGCCGAAAGTCTTGAACCTGATCGACATGATGAGGTATTTCATATCCCACCGGCAGGATGTTGTGCGCCGCCGAACCCGTTTCGAGCTGAAAAAGGCGGAGCAAAGAGCTCACATTCTCGAGGGGCTACTCATTGCCTTGGATCATCTGGATGAGATCATCGCTCTCATCCGCGGATCGAGGACCGTGGAACAAGCCCGGAAGGGATTGATCCAAAAATTCCGTCTGACAACGATTCAGGCTCAGGCCATTCTTGAGATGCAGCTCCAGAAATTGACGGGTTTGGAACGTGAAAAGATTGTCAAAGAGTACGAAGAGTTGAAAAAGCTGATCGCCAGGCTCCGGAAGATCTTAAGCAGTGATCAGATGATCCTCGATATTATTGTCGATGAGCTGAAAGAGATCAAAAACCAGTACCAGGACGAAAGACGAACTGAGATTATAGAAGAGAGCATCTCCGAGATCAGAGCCGAGGACCTGATCAAGGAGGAAGATGTCGCCGTCACATTCACGTCTTCGGGTTACATCAAAAGAACATCACTGAGCAGCTACCAGTTTCAAATACGCGGAGGCAAGGGCAGGCGGGGAATCAGTATGAAAGCAGAAGATGTGGTTCAGGACCTCTTCATCTGTTCCACGCACAGCTACATGCTCATCTTCACGAACAAGGGAAATCTGTTCTGGCTCAAAGCGCTCATGATCCCGGACGTCGGGGTTGCCAGCCGCGGAAAATCCATCAATAATCTCGTTGATCTCGGAGCCGACGAATGGGTGAGCTCGGTCGTAGCGGTGAAGGATTTTCCTGAGGATCAATACATAATGATGCTGGCCTCGGACGGTCGGATCAAAAAAACGCCGCTGAGCGATTTCAAGAATATCCGGAAAGGGAGCATTATTGCCATTTCCCTAAATAATAAGACTGAATTGTGGGAAGCCCGGTTGACCGACGGAACCAAGGAGATTGTGATCGGCACCATGTTGGGTAAAGCCGTGCGGTTCAAGGAGAGTGAAATCCGT
>JAFGNQ010000289.1 GCA_016926925.1 Candidatus Aminicenantota bacterium | reverse complement strand
CTGACGGCATCGAACAACGGTTCCTTTGTGCCGGCATTGGGATCGACTTTGTAGATCACGGTTTTGTCAGGAAAATCCTCCGCATACCAGAAGCAGGTGCCGTCCTCCATCCAGTGCGGCTGGATGGACCCACCTTTTATCTTCGAAACAAAACCCATGTAACGGTAGTACATGGCCTCCCGTTCGTTTATTTCCTCACCTTGGACGGACAAAATGAAAACGCACAAGAGGCAACAAGCACTCAGAAATATCACTATATTTCTTTTAGAATCCATGGCATTCTCCTATTCGTGTCACTCTCACCGTCATTTTTTCATATAATTACAGTGAAATCTTCGCTACAGTCGATATGGATATCGTTCAGACAGCCCTCTATGTTCCGATTGTCCCATCAATTGTTTTCCGGTTTGAGATGTTCCTGGAAATATTTGCGCTGCGCTTCCAGCATAAAGAGGGCGCTTTTCCCACGTACCCAGTGGGATTGTTCTGGCAGCACAACGAGGTCGAAAGGCCTGCCTGCCCTTACCAAGGCTTCCACCATCTTCATCGTAGCTGAAAAAGGCGCGTTGACATCGTTCGTACCATGGATAAGCAGCAGCTTGCCCCTGAGATTGCCGGCTTTGTCAAGGCTCGAAGCATATTCATATCCCTCTCTGTTGTCCTCAATCAAACCCATGTAGGCTTCAGCCGAACCGGCCCCGATATCGTAAAGGTCGACAACCGGAGCCGATGACACTGCGACATGGTAAACATCGGGCGCAAGGAGCATTGCCCGGAGAGTCATATAGCCCCCGAAGGAAGCTCCATAAATTCCAACCCTGTCCAGGTCCATGTAAGGACGCTCGGCTGCCAGTTGCCTGAGTGCGGCCACATGATCGGGAATCTCGTTCCGGCCGAAATTCCTATAAACGACATCCTGAAATTCTTTTTCCCTGTCCGTAGTTCCCCGACCGTCCACCTGAAACACGATGAAACCCAACTGGGCTAAAGCCTGTGCTGATACGAGACGGGCATCCGAAAACGTACGTGGCACCCAGGTTGTCTGAGGGCCGTTGTAAATGTTGTCAATGACCGGATATTTTTTGCCGGGATCGAAATCATAGGGCTTGTAAAGTATGCCGTAGATATTGGTCTGTCCGTCATCCGCTTTGACGATGAATTCCTCAGGAGACGACCACTTGATCGCCTGGAGCGCATCGATATTGGCTTCCGAGATAATTCTCACCAGTGTACCGTCCGCTTTTCTCAGTTCGGTTGCCGGCGCTCTGTCCGTGCTGGAATGGGAATCGAGGAAGTACTCCATTGACGGAGAGAAACGCACCCCCTCGCCCTTGAGCATTCCCAACAGCGATAGATAGATCGACAGGTCATGCTGTCCTTGAGCTTCGGTTAAACGTTCGAAATTTTTACCTTGCATATCGACCCGGTAAAGATGGGTGTCGTAAAGACGGCTTTCCGCATGGGCCGTAAAATAAATCCAACCCTCTTCCTCATCCACAGCAACCACTCTGACAACCGGAAAACTTCCCCTCGTCAATCTCCTGATAAGGTTTCCCTGGAGATCATAGAAGTAGATGTGGGCCCAATTGTCCCTTTCTGCAAGCCAGAGAAATTTCGTGCCGCCTTCTATAAATTTGATGTTCGCACTCCATGTGCTCGAGAGGAACGTATCTGAGGTCTCGGTGAGAATAATCCGGCTGTTCCCTTCTTCCGGATCAGCGGCCATCAATTGCAGCTTTTTCAGTGGCCTGTCGGTCCGAGCGAAAATGTATTCGGAACCGTCTGGCAGCCAGCCTACGGCAGCCAGGTTTTGATTCGGGTCATCGCCTGTATCGATTCTTACCCTCTTTCCTGAATGGATATCGACAAAATAGAGTTCTGTAAGCGGCGTCTTGCCTCCGGTTTTCGGATAGGGAATCCATTCCACTTCCTCCTTCTGCTTCAACCAATGAACGACAGGAAGCCGGTGCACGCCGTTGCTGTCGATTTTGGCGGCAACGACCCGGAGACTGTCAGGAGACCAATTGAGAGACTTTTCCGGCCAAAAACCGACCTGAATGTCCCACTCCTGAAACTCGGCGCCGTCACAAGTGAGAGGTTCGATCCTTCCGTCATAGGTCGATCTAAGATACAGATTGAAATCTTTCGTGCCGAGAAACCACTTTCCGTCCGGAGAAAGGGTCTCCATGACGGGAGGAAGCCCATCCATCATGCCTTTACGGAGAAATCTCGGTATCGTCCGCTCCCTTTCCGCATCGGACAGAACAGGTGCCGCTGTTACGGAATAATCTTCGAGGCTGCAGATAAAGTCCCTTTTTTCAACAGCAAAACTTATAGCTGTCTCACCTTGATCCAGAAAAGAAAACGTAGTGAAAGGGAGTCCCTTATAAGGAGGCTCATGACCCAGTACGGTTGTGAGAGAAGCACGCAATTTCTCGGTGTCAAACAGCGGCTTTTTTGTGTTCGCAACGGGATCGACTTTATGAATGACAACATTAGCCGGCTCCCCCTCGGCATACCAGAAGCTGTTGCCGTCCTCCATCCAGTGCGCATCTATGTGCCCACCTTTGACCATCCCGGCAAACCCCAGATATTTATAAAACATTGCCTCTCTTTCCACTCCCTTCGCACCACCCGAAACAGCGGACAGGTTCAATATCACCAGAAAGGCCATCAGGATAAAACAGTGTTTTTTACCGATATTTTTCAATGCCGACTCCTTTCACTTTCATACTCGAAACCCGATTGCTGCACCGATATGCCCTGGGTCTGCACGGCTGTTGAACAGACCTGTCTTTATATCAACCTGAAATACAGCCAATCTAAAACGTTACATATCTCTGGAGCCAACGATTTTGCGCAGTTTCTGCGTTATCTCTTCATCGAGAGCTTTGGGAGTATGATTCTCGAGAATGTGTCTCGCTCTCTCGTTTGCCCGGATCCCCAAATCTTTTTTCCCTTCATCGACCCATTTTTCGAACGGCTTTCGGGAAATGAGATCGGGGAACCAGTTTTCCTTAAAGTGCTTCAATGTGTGTGTACTCGTCAGGTACTCTCCTCCGGGGCCGACCCGGTCAATCAAATCGAGCGCCAGGGTCTCCTCATTTATTTCGAATCCCCTGGTGATGCGCCGCACCATACCAATGACCTCGTTCGAAACGATAAGCTGCTCAAGAGACATGGTCAGTCCGTTATTGATATAACCCACATCATGGACCAGATTTCCTCCCGAAAGCGAGGACATCAGAATCCAAAGAGCACTCTCCAAAGATGCCTGCTGGTCATAGAGATTAGAGTCCGAACATCCGGCATAAGTGAACAACGGAAGACGGTAGTGACGGGCCATGTCCGCCATGCCCGACATGGCCAGCATGAACTCGGGTGAGGCATAACTCATTAGCGAAGTGGCCATGTCCATAGCAATAACGCCCCCGCCGTAAATAAAGGGAACCCCCTCATTTATGAGATTGGCCAGCACATAGCCGCTCAACATCTCGGCGTTTTGTTGGACAATACCGCCGGCTATGGTAACAGGCCCGGTCCCCCCCGTCAGAACGCTGGGCGTAAAGACTACGGGAAGGGACCTTTCAGCCATGAGCATGAGTTTTTGTGTCGGATCATCAGCCAACTGCAAGGGGGATATGGGCTCATTATAAAGAGCCAGAAAAGGGCTGTTCCTAAGTTTGTCATGGCTCCCGGCTACAACCTCCGCCATTTCGAGAATGGTCTTCAGGTTTTCCAGACACCAGGCAGTGAATACGATCGGCTTTTCCGTGTTGTTGACCATGGCCTCAAAATGATGAATATCGGATATGGCAGGGTTGACATCGCTGGCGATTCCGGAGCACATGACAAAGCTGATCTCATCCAAATAGTCTACAGTCTTCGATACGTTCGCAATATCTTCGAGCACGGCCGATCGTCTCTGACCCGTCTCCACATCCATAACAAGCGGGGTATCCGAACCCGTACCGAAATAGACGTTGTTTTCTTCGAGGAACATAGCTGGATTGCCATTGCGGTCGCACAGACAAACCCTGGGCGGCGTGTTTCGCAGCGCCCATTCCACCCGCCATTCAGGAATCCGGACTCTCTCCCCTTCGACAAAACACCCCCCCTTTTTCAATGTTTGAACAGCCTTTTCATCTTTGACATCGACACCGGTTCTTCTCAAAACCTCGAGTGATGATAAGTGAATCCGTTCAGTGTGGTCCTCGGACAGAACACGGAGTCTGGGAATGTTGATCCCCTGATTGATTTTTTTTTGGTTCATGAACGTTCCTTTCTCATTTTGTTCCCGGGCATTTCCAGGGTTTTGTCCGAACAGCAAAGAAATTCTTCCGTCAAGAATATGTCGGTAAATCTAGCGACCCTTCCAAGGACGGGCTTATCAGTCAATCCAGATCTCAGAACAAAACAGCTCATCTCCTTTGTCAGAAAAAGGAAATTCTGGATTAACGGAAAATTGAAAAGGCCTGTCTCCAAGAGAACAGGCCTTTTCTCTGCTTTATAAAACCGCTCAGAAAGAATACCTTACACTCACTTTAAACACACGCGGCGAGCTCAGGCCCGTAATCTCATTCAAGTATCTGCTGTTGGACGAAAAATATCCGGGGACACCGTAGTACATATCTCCGGCATAGTTATAATTGTAATCGATATAACCGCTGTTAAGGGCATTGAATACGTCCAGGAACAGTCCCACACGGCCGGGTCCGAGATTGAAGTACTTCTCGATTCTCAAGTCAAGGTTATCCCGGGCCGGCAGTCTTTCCGATCCGGGAGCAGTAGTGTTGATAGTATATTGTGCGGCCCATGGAGCAAGTCCGTTCACCCTGATGCTCCGGTAGTAAGGAGTACCCGCAGCATGCGTGTAGTAGAAACTCACGTTGATACCCAGGGGTGCGGTATAAGTACCGGCAAGCTTGATGACCAAGGGTCTGTCCAGATCGAGACGGCCGTACCTGTTGGTCAGATAATTCGGGTCTTCGAACACTCCTGTACCGTAATACGAAGAGTTGTAGCCGAGACCGATGTTTCCCTCGGATTTGCTGACCACGACGGAACCGAAGAGCTGCCAGCTGTTGGCCAGCCTCTTGTTGAAGATGAATTCCACTCCCTGGTATTTTCTTTCGGCTTTGGGTTTTCCGTCCTTTCCGTCAATGTTGGTCAGCCATCCGACAGGTGCATTACCGCTTCCGAGGTACACGGGGAAGGAAATGTCATCCGAGGTACCGAAAGCACCGTCCGGACCCGGTTCGGTCATGGTATCTTCAGTGTAGACCGTCCCTTCGATATTGTTGTACTTCTCGATAATGTTGCCCGCCCATTTGCGGACATAATTGACCCCGATCGAGAAATTCGCAAGAATTTCTCTTTCGATCCCGATCACAATTTCGTTGACATGGGTAGGCCTGATGTCTTTGTCGTAAAAAGTATCTATATCCGGGAGTCCTGTTTCAGAATCTTCGAGACGGCCGTACTGGCTTCCTGCAATGAAGTAATCCGAAAGATCGGGAACATTGTTGATGTTCAAATCATACCAGTAGATGAACAGGGCGTGCCAGTAGTTGGGGTTGATAAGGCCGGAAATCTGGCCGGAAAAAGGTTCGTAGTATTTCGAATAGCTGGCCTTGATTGAGGTCTTTCCGTCTCCAATGGGATCGAAGGTCAATCCCAACCTCGGAGAGAAAGTGCTCCAGCTGACGACACCGTTGATGGCACTGTATTCTTTGGGTCCGAAATAATCCGGCTGGTAAGGAATGAGCCACAAAACCATTCCGTTATTGAGGATGTTGTCCCAGTAGGGATTGCCCGTGTTGGTCTGTTCCGGTATGTTCGGCCGGTAGAGATCCCATCTCAGACCGGCATTGATGGTCAATCTGTCGCCTATAGTGAAGGAATCCTGGACATAAGCGCTCCAGCGGTAGATATAATCTTTTTCGGTGGAATCATCCTCTTTGTTTCCGACCGCCATGGGAAAGAGATAGCCGAAAGGAAGACCGATGGCGGACAGATTGTAGCTGCCCATGGCTGTGTAGGCTGTAAAGAGACCGTAGTCATTGGCAAACCAGTGTCCCAGCAGCACTTTGGACAATTCAAACTCGAAACCGAGTTTGAACTCGTGGCTTCCGCCGAGGAAACCATCGGCAAACCTGGTCAAACTGCCCAAGAATTCCAGTCTCTCACGGTCATATTTCTGGTTCAAAAGCGGGCCTCCGTAGGTGAAACCCGTGATCAGGTCGACATGCTGAACGCCGGGCATATACATAGGATCCTGAGGTCCTATCCTGTCCATCGGCACATTGATCGGATACCAGGAATCCAGATAGCCGACGCGCAGGTCGAGGAATGTGTTCTGGTTGATGATCCAGTTCCAGATGCCGAAGATAGTGGAAGTTCCAAATCCGGGAAGATCGGGGACCGCCTCGGGCAAGGTAAAAGCAGATACATAACTGGGATGGTAGTCGGATTTGCCACCGCTTCTGTAATAATTGACGGTAAGCTTGTTGCTGGGATTGATCTGGAATGTGAGTTTGGTCTGAAGGTTGTAGTTGTTGGTTCCTGCATCGATCACTGTCCGCGTCACGGGGTCATTGAACCCGGTGTAGTTGTAGGTGGCATCAAAATAGCGGTAGGCGGCAAAGAACCAGAGCCTGTCTTTGACCAGTGGGCCGCCCAAATTGGCCGATACATCCAAATCCTTGACTGTTTTTGCCGGTGTAATCAATGGATCGCCGGTTGGACTTTGAGGAGCGATCCCGGAAAACGTCTCGATCTGATGTTTGGTGAAGTTGCTGCTGACCATATTTTCGCCCGTGTAATAGACCTGGACCAATCCGCTGAATTTGTTTCCTCCGGATTTGGTGACAACATTGACATAGCTTCCGTGAACCTGGCCGACTTCAGCAGGGTGGCCCGAGATTTCGATCTCAACTTCGTCGAAGGTGTCGAAATTGACAGGAATTAAAAGCCCGGAAACGAGTGGATCGGTTACCAGGAACCCCTCGAAAGCATAGCTCTCTCCCCTGACGGTCGATCCGTGAGTGGCTGTCCTTCCACCAGAAGTAACGGTGGCTCCGTCGGAAATGACACCCGGTGCCGTGTGGATCAACGAATAGATGGAGCGCGCTACAGGGATATTCTCGATCAAATTGGCATCATAGTTTACCGACGTCTTGGAAGACGTAACATCCACAGCCGGCGTCACAGCCGTAACCGTCACTTCCTCGGTCAAGGTGGTGGCTTCCAAGGAGACGTCAATAGTTGTCGTCTTACCGACACTGACATAGATTCCTTCGAGAGTGATCGTGTTGAAACCGCTCATCTCAATAGTAATTTTATATGTGCCTGGCGGAAGCGCAGGAAAACGGAAGTTCCCGGTGTCAGAGGTGATGAAACTGCTGGAACCGAGCATGGCCGGTCCTGAAACGGTCACGCTGGCGCCGGGAAGGGCCAATCCTTCCTCGTCGGCTACGGTTCCTCTGATCGATCCGGTCTGTCTCTGGGCAAAAGAAACGGAAACCATGCCGAGAGAAAGAATGAGAACCAGCAAAAGCATCCAAAGATTTTTTCTCAATTTAACCTCCCTAAAACATCTTTATATCTGAATCACCCAAAAATGAATGAAGAAAGAAAGCCCCCTGAAATCCTCCTGTGAGCAACCGTTGTTTTTCTGAAATGAGGCATTCATGCATGTCTGTAAATTCGGAATTAATCCCCGATTTTAGGGCTTATCTCGCATGAGCTATTCCTGATCTCTCCTATAAAATAGTGTAGCGGAGCTGTTTTATCTTGTAAAATTTTGCATGTATTTGTACGAGAGTGCTGATAAATGCAATTTTCGCCCAAAATCAAGCTCATGTATTTATTTATATTTTTTGCCGGGTCGGGGGCAGAAGCTTCCTCTCACTTCTTTTCAACAAACGCCTTGATTCTTGCTGCACAGTCTCGACTTTGACCTGTTTCTATCATGGCATCCAGCTCTTTATCCAGCACTGAAGACATCCCCTCCTCCTGGTTTTCACGTACCAACTGTTTTGCCCGCCTCAAAGCGAGCGGCCCCTTTTTGACGATGGATTCTGCAGTCCCTTCCAAAAATCTATTGAGACTGTCGATATCATCCGCTATATGGAAGACCAAGCCGAACTCAAACGCCTGTTGGGCATCGATTCTATCTCCCAGAAAAAGGAGCTGCTTGGCCCGGCTCTCTCCGATCAGCCGGGGAAGGAGTTTTGTCGAAGCATTGGAAAACATGAGTCCCATGGACAGCTCGGGCATCATGATGGCCGTATCTTTCGTTGCCGCCCTTAAATCGCAGGACAACAGGATTTCAAAGCCTCCTCCGATAACCCAACCATGCAAACCTGCAAGAAGAATGCCCTCATGAGCCAGCATCACACGCGTGAGCTCTTGAAAACTTGCAAGGTAAGCACGCGATTCCTCGGATCGTGCGGAATCGGTCATCAAATGATAACCATACTTCAGGTCGGCCCCGACAGTGAAATCCTTGCCCTGGGCTTCGTAAATGACACAGAGATCTTCATTCTCTCTGCTGGCGGAAAAGCATGATATCAAATTTTGGAGCGTATCATAATCAAGGGAATTCTTCTTTTCCGGTCTGGCGAGAATGATGCGCCCGATAGCCCCGTCTTTTTTGTAGATGACATTGTCACTCATTATGGACACCTCGCAAATCTTTGGTCAGTATATCCTTAAGCTTCATGCCCTGTTTTTCAAGAGCGTTTTTCCTCAAAAAATAGAGTGCGGCACCCAGAGCGACCAAACCGAGATAGATCAGAGTCGAAGCAAGGCTCTGGATGACACCCACAATAAGAAAAACTGCGGAAACGGCCGTCAGCCCGATGCTGAAAAAAGGGAGAGCGAATCCCTTGAGTTTAAACTTGGCTTGAGCATAACGCTCGGGAAGCTTTTTGGGAAGATTAAAAACAGCCAATCCTGATAAGCTCTGGATGATCATGAACCCGAGAACCGTCATAATGGCGTAGTTCCTTATGGTAGCACCGACAAGAACTCCGATAAAAGAGATTGCTCCGACCAAAAGGATGGCAGCGAAAGGTGTTTTGAATGTTTTGTTCACTTTGGATAAAGGAAGCGGAAGAACTGTGTCACGGGCAGCGGCAAAGATATCTCTGGCATGAGCCACTACGATTCCGTTTATCGAGGTGGCGATAGCAAAGAGAGCACTGAGGGCAATGATGTTGGCCAACCATTTCGGGAAAAAAACTTCCGACGCAACAGCAACCGCCCCTTTGGTCTCTCCCAGTGTGCCCCATGGAAGGACACCGGTTACAGCCAGTGGGATGAGAGTGTACACACAAAGAACTACAAAGAAACTGATAAGCAGGGCTCTGGGAATATTCCGCGAGGGGTTCTTAATCTCCTCTCCAATCTCCGCTATGATGAAAAAGCCCGAATAGGAAAAGTATGCGGGAATGGCCATGATGAGGACGGCACCTATACCCATCGGAAAAAGGGGCGTGAGAAGGTTGGCGTCGCTGTGGACCGCACCGCCTATGCCGAAGATAAAGAGTGCGACCAAGAATTCGAGAACCATGACGGCTTGAATCCTGCTGGCAAGTTGTATACCGAGGATATTGATCCCGACAAAAAAGAGGATTACAAGGACGGCGACCGGCATCGGAGGAGTTCCCGGAATGAAGAATGCGAGATATTCGGCAAATCCGTATGCGATGAGCGGAACGCCTACGCCAACAGTCACGATCAAAGTCCAGATGAACATGAATCCCCAGAATGGAGAAATGATCCGGCTGATAGCGATGTAATTTGCCCCACTGGTTGGGATGGCGCTGCCAATTTGAGCCGTTACAAAGCATGTAAACAAAGCGAGAACGGCTGCAATGAGATACGAAATGAAAAGCCCGGGACCGGCTGAGGCGGCCAGTGTTCCAGGAAGAATGAAAATAGAGCCCCCGACCACATATCCGATCAGGATAAAGGCCGCACCGGAGAGGCCGACCGACCTTTGGAGAGAGCGTTCCTCCACGGCATGACCCTCCTTCCTTCGAACAACATAGAATGGCCTTGGTTATCCCGGCTCAAGGCATCACTAATCTACCAAGTTTTCCCTTTAGCGTGAAGTTTTTTTTTAAGTGTTCTCTAAAAAGAAAGTGAACGGCTCGAGCATCCCGTTAAACGAAAAAAGCTTGATTCAGGATAAGATGATCAATTCTCTATCGGATGCGGTTAGCCGGTCGGCACCCTGCTCGGTTACGGCAATCGTATCCTCGATCCGCACTCCGAATTTAGCCGGAAGGTATATCCCCGGCTCGATGGTAAAAACCATACCCGGACGCATGAGCATAGGATTCCCTTCCCAAACAGAGGGAGGCTCGTGGACTTCCCGTCCAAGTCCATGACCGATTCGATGAATGAAAAACTCTCCAAATCCTGACTTTGCAATCGTTTCCCGTGCAGCCTTGTCCACGTCGCCAAGAGGAATTCCAGGTTTCACGATGTCAACGGCTTTGGCCTGAGCTTCGCGAACTATGGAAAAGATTTTTTTGTACTCTTCGGTCGGTTCGCCGATCGAGACTTGCCGGGTGATATCAGAGAAGAAGCCGTTGTGCGACAGCGCTATATCGAGGAGAACAGGCTCGCCTCGCTTGACAAGAGTCGAACCGGGCAGGTGATGAGGAGAAGCACTGTTCGGCCAGGCCTGAACGAGAATATAGTCAAGAGTGTCGACTCCTTCTTCCAGCAATATGGATTTCAGTTTAGCTTCGACCTCTTTCTCGGTAAGTCCCTCCTTGAACACTTCGTCCGCCCGACTTAGAGTTCTCTCGATGAGGACCGATGTCGTGCGAATAGCTTCGATCTCCTCGGGCCGTTTGATGATACGAAGTTCCATAAGGAGGTCGCTCGCCAGCCGGCTTGACAACCCCGCGATGTGCGGCTCGAGAGCTTTCCAGTGGATAAAAGGCATTTTGTCATCCAGAGCGACTTCCCTGGTCGTGTTTGAAGCAATCAAATCCCAGGCCTGTTGGACAGCTTGCTTCGGGTCTTCCGCATCCGTCCAGGAAAAGACTGTTTCCAGACCCGTTTTTTCAACGAATTCCTCACGGTCGAAATCAGGGATGACAGAACAAACATCGGTCTTGGAAATAAACAAAAAGGTGGACCGCTCCTCAGAGATAGGGGCATAAGGAACAAGGTAGACCCAGTTGGCTGACGGACAGAGAACGACAAGGTCCACATCCTTCTTTTCCATAATTTTCTGTAGCCTTTTAACGGATTCGTATTCTTTCATTCGATACCCCCTATCGCTTTTTTCCACCAATCCGGAGCGACGTAGCTTTCTGCGGAGGAAGCGGTTCCGAAGCTGTAACGCGAAATAAAGGATCCGGCCAATTCTCTCCAGCTCTTAACGACTTCATTTGCATTCTCCACACAATAATTCGTAAGATGATCCCTTGCCAGAGATGGATTTTCCTGGTAGAGCTTCCATGCCTCTTCATCAATGACCGCCAGTCTGCCCAATTCCGCACTTTCAATTCGGTTTTGGGCTGTTTGAATCTCTTTGATCATAGAAATATAGTTCAATTGAGCCCAGGTTCCGACCAGCTCATACACCCAAAAGGCCGAATCCCAATCGAACCGGGTCCGAACTCCTGTCATGTAGGCTTTCGGCAAACGGTTGACCCCGGCATAAAAGGGCACATAGACGTTGATATCCCCTCCCCCCAAGCCGACCCACATGACGCCCCCTATCGGAGCCGGCAGCCAATCCCGGCATTGGTTGATGATGATGGAGTCCGAGGACATGGTAGCCAGGGCCCGGGTTTGATCCGGAGCACCGTAGGGCCAATTGGGGCATCCGAACGGTCCAGAGGCAAGACCTTTGGTTTGATCGAATTCGGTCCCCTCAAAACGATCACCGTGAATTTTTCTTATATCCAATACAGATAACTTTTTGTCAGGCTTAATTGGAATGGGATAGCTTTCATCATTGGGTTTCAAGTTTTTTGACGGCGCGACCATGCTGAGAGCACGCCACGTACGGAGGCTGTTGGCTCTTTTGCCAGTGTAAGCTAGATCCCAGCGAAAGGGTTCCCCGCTCTTTGGATTCCACCAGCCGTGTTTTTCAGCCAAAGAAGTGACATTCGAGGAGGCCATAAAATTGTCTTTGTCAGTAAGGTCGATCTCACCGATGATGCTTTCGTTGGCATTGACGGCAAACATGCCATCGGGAATACGCATCGCACACCAGCAGACTCCGGGTTCGGCCGAATTTTTCTTCCAATCGGGACCAACCGGGAGAAACTCAAAACACCAGACCTCATCTTTATCGGCCACCGCGAAATACTCACCGCAGGCATCATGCCCGCCCGGAGCGAGATTCATCCAATCGGGAGTCCATGCATTGAACCCGTGCTCCTCCATCAGTGCAGCCATGATGCGAATCGCATCCCGAGCACTCTTGGCTCTTTCCAGTGCGATCCTCGATAGGTCGGTAATACGGATCTTGGCATCCGAATTCTCGGAAGGCGCTAGCTCACTGCGGATCCCAATGAGCGTTGCTTCACCGAGAGCCAGCTGATGTTCGTTCATGAAAGGAAAAGTCGTGGCCACATAGGCATAGGTTTGGGGAACCTGCGGAATCTCAAATGTGAGTCCGGATCGTACCGGCGGGCTTCCTTTCGTTCCCAGAAGATCATAAACATTCCAGCCTTTGACGATGCGTTTCGCACCAGGCTCGTAGGTCGCAGAAGGGACATATTCCAGCCGTATATCACAGTTGCCACAATCCGCAGACTGGGTGCAGATTACGGAGCCATCCACGGTCGCGTTTTTTCCGACCAAAAGCGAGGTGCATATCTGAGGCGTGAAAAGACTCGCTTCCTTAATCGAGGTAGAAGCGCGGTCTTCGGTGCTGAAAAAATAGAGAAAAGCGAAAACGATGACAAAAAAACAGGAGAGAAAAATTTTTCTTCTCAATTGCATTCTCCTTCTTTTTGTTCCTACAGATTATTCATCCAGAACTCAACCATTTTTTTAAACAAGTGTATCCGGGCGGGAGTGTCCGAGATGCCGTGCTTTCTCATCGGATAGATCATCATATCGAAATTCTTGCCTGCTCGGATCAGCTCATCCACAAAAGCCCAGGTGTTCTGGATGCGGACGTTATCGTCATAGGTCCCATGAACGATCAGCAGCCGTCCGTGGAGGTCTTTGGCGTATTTAAGGAGCGAAACCTTCTCCCAGGCTACTGCGTTTTCCTGGGGCGTCTTCATTGCGAATTCCGCCCATTTGGGTTCGTGAAACCTCTGATCCGATACGGGGGCCACGGCGATTCCCGCCTTAAACTCTCTGGACTGCGTCATCCCCATCAATGTGTAGCAGCCACCATAACTCCAGCCCCACATACCGACTCTCCCAGGATCAACATACGTCTGGTTTTTCAACCATTTCACGGCATCCATCAAATCGCTGCGCTCCTGCGGTCCGACCATCTGGTTGAGGACCAGGTTCTCCAATTTTTTGCTGACAGCCGTTGCGCTGCGGTTATCTACAGTGACACACAAATACCCATGGTCGAGAAGAATTTGATTGAAAAATGCGTAGCGCTGCCACTGATTGATGACGACAGGAGCCGATGGGCCGCCGTAGTGATAGAGGATGACCGGATATTTCTTTTTCGGATCGAAATCTCTGGGTTTATAGATCATGGCCGGCATTTCGAAGCCATCGAAAGCGGTAATCGTGAAGAGCTCGGGAGTCTGAACGCCGTGTCTTTCAAAAATCTCGTTTTTAGGTGCGCAGATCGTCATGATGAGTGTTCCGTCATTTTTGTAAAGAGCTAAAGACGGCAAGGAGGCTATGTTCGAATACACTTCGAGATAAAAGTTCGAATCGGGACTGAAAACAGGAGAATGGAATCCATCCGACCAGGTGAGACGTTTCATGTCGGTTCCATCGAACCGGATTCGGTAGAGGTGACGTTCGAGCGAAGATTTTTCGAGGGCTGTAAAATAAATCAGTTTGTTTCTCTCATCAATGGACACAGCAGATTTTCCAAACCAATAGCTGACCTGAAAAGGCCCGCGGACAGCCCAGTCGCCCTTTGTGATCGGGGTAACAAGTTTTCCATCAAGAGAGTAGAGATAGAGGTGTTTGTAACCGCTGCGCTCGGAACCCCAGATGAAATGCTCTCCGTCCTTTAAAAAATACAGATCTTCCGATGCATTGACCCAGGCTTCATCTGTCTCATGCAAAATATGATTTGATCTGCCAGTAGAGCGATCCGCTATGTAGAGATCGAGCTCGTTTTGCGCCCGGTTCAATGTCCTGAAGCTGATGCGACGGCTGTCGGGAAGCCAATCCACATTGACGATGTATTCGTTAGGAGTTCCGGTTCCCTTGAGCCAGGTCGTTTTTCCGTCCGGCAGGTCAAGCACACCGACCCTGACGGTTTCCATGGTCTCGCCAACCAAGGGATAACGTTGCTTTATGACCCGCGGATTAAAGGGCTTGATGTCGTAATAAACCAGCTCCGTCACTTGTGAGACATCCGTCTGCATGTAAGCGAGCGCACGCGAATCCGGAGACCACCAGAGACCGACTCCGTTATTTCGGTAGAAGACGTCTTCCCAGTACATGAAGGACAGCCGGCCGTTATACAAAGTTTCGGAACTGTCGAACGTGACTTGACTTTCTCTCTTCGCTCCCAAATCATAGACATAGATTTCGTTGACACGGACATAGGCGATTTTCTTTCCATCAGGCGAAAGCACGGGTCCCAGCTCTGCCTCCTCGGTATCCGTGATGCGGTCAAACCGTGCATCAGCAATATCGAGGACAAAGATATCACCAGCAAACATGTAGAGTGCAATCTGCCCGAGTTTATCGAAAGCTAAGGGCCAAGGAATGTTTTTTGGAGCCTTTTCTTCTCCTAAATGGCCTTTCAGATTTGCAACAGCCTTTCCCATGTCCATAGCCGGTATGCGGCTTCCGTTCTCAGGATCCAGAATCTCGAAGGTCTGTTCCTCTTTTGGCTTATGCACATCGAAGAGCAGAATCTTATTGTCACCCAGCCAAGTGAACTGAGGCACGGACTGAGCACCGGCAGCCTCTTCCCCCCAAATCCACTCGACATCGATCCGTTTCCCATCTTGGCCGAAACTGTAAGAGCTTAAAAAGACGAGGAAAACTAACAAAATGTACGGAATTTTTTTAACGGAGCGGAACCTCATGGTTAACCTCCAAATCCCAAAGTGTGCTAATACCATTCTATGAAATTTGGGGACATCATACTTAATTCTAGAAACCATTGAGTGACGAAAAGCCTTTTCCCAGAGGAAATAAGTATGATGTCCCCATTATTTATCGAGATTCGACGATTTTGCGGAGCTCTGCTTTCAGTTTATCCTCCAGTGGTTTCGGTTGGTGTTTTTCCAGGATGTATCTCACTTTTTCAGCGGCTTTGGTTTTCAGGTCTTTGCTTCCCTGCGCAACCCATTTATCGTAGGGGCTCCGAGACATCAATTCAGGATACCAGTTCTTTTTGAAGTGCTTCAATGTATGCTCTGAGGTCAAGTATTCTCCTCCGGGCCCGACTTTGTCGATCAGATCCAGCGCCATGGTTTCCTCGTTAACGGCAATTCCCGCGGAAAAACGCCTCATCAACCCGATCACCTCGTTCGAAACCACGAGCTGCTCATAGGAAGTGGTCAGACCGTTGTTGATATAGCCCACATCATGGACCAGATTCCCCCCCGAAAGAGTAGCCAACACCACCCAGATAGATGCCTCTATGGCAGCCTGATGGTCGTAGATACTGGAATCCGAGCACCCGGCAAAGCTGAACATGGGTAAGCGATAATACCGGGCCATATCCGTCAAAGCCGCTGTTGCCAGCATGAACTCTGCAGAAGCGTAGCAGGAAATGGATGTGGCCATATCGAAAGAGGTGACACCTCCCCCGTAAACAAAGGGAGCACCATCACGAACCAAGTTAGATAGGACATAGCCGGCCAAGATCTCCGCGTTTCCCTGGATCAGACCGCCGGCAAGCGTCACCGGACCCGTCCCGCCTGTCAACACAGCCGGCGTAAAAACGACAGGAAGCGACTTTTCCGCCATAAACATGAGCTTCTGCGTGGATTCCCTGGCCAACTGCAGAGGCGATATAGGCTCCGTGTAGAGGGCGCAGAAGGGATTGTTCCTGAGCTTGTCCGCACCGCCGGCGACTGCCTCCGCCATCCTTACGATCGCTTTAAGATTTTCCAGACTCCAGGCGGTAAAGATGATCGGCTTTTCCGTGTAGGTCACCATGGCTTCAAAATGATAGAGATCGGAGATGTCTTTGTTGACATCACTGGCAATTCCCGAACACATTACAAAACTCATATCATCGCAGTAGTCTACGATTTTAGAAACGTTTTCGATATCCTTCAGCACGGCCGGCCTTCTCTCGCCTGTATAGGCATCCACAACTTGAGGTGTGTCCGATCCGGTCCCGAAATAAACGTTGTTTTCTTCGAGAAACATGGCGGGGCCCCCGTTCCTGTCACAGAGACACACCCTGGGAGGAACGTTACCCAAAGCCCATTCCACGAGGTGTGCGGGAATTCTCACTCGCTCCCCATTCACAAAACAGCCGGCCTCTTTGAATATTTCCACCGCCTCAGGTTCTTTAACCGCTACTCCGGTCCGGCGCAAAACCTCAAGACTCGAGAGATGGATCAATTCACGCTGATCCTCGGAAAGAATATTCAACCTGGGAATATTGAGTCTGAATTTATCTTTCATTCTAACTCCTTTTTTCGAAGCAAAATTTTGCAGCTCCAATAGCCGGTTCACGAGACTTCATATAAAGCTTAGTTTTGAGATTGAGCGATCTTAGTGGGTTGTTCAATACCAGTGGGTTTTCCTTTCTTCTCTGATATGATAAGGGTGATGGAGAAAATAAAAGCGATAAAGCCAAGAGCGGCAAACATGAGCATCGTATTCGTGTAATTTCCTCCGGCCCTATCGGTGAGTTTCCCGGCCAGCCACGGGACAACGGTCAACCCGAAATTTTGGATGATGGTGATCAAACCGAATGCCGTTCCAAGTCGGTTCTGCTCGACGAGAATCGGAACAGACGACCATAAAGCCGAAGGCACGAGCGAAAAGGCGACACCTATTCCAATAATGGCCAAAGCGGGATGAAAAGATGTAAGGCCCAAGATCAGGTAGGCGGGAACAATAATAATGGAACCCGTAATCATAATCGTGGCCCGCTTCCCGATCTTGTCCACCAACAGGCCGAAAAGTGGGGTGCAGACCATGGTCGCAACGAAGATCAACGATCCATAAAACCCGGCTTGAGCCGCAGTGAACCTATACTTATTCTGGAGGAAGATATTGGAAAAAGCGACAAAAGGTAAAACCGTCGAATAAAACGTGACGCATAAAATATTGACGAACCAAAATGAAGGCTTGAATTTGAAAACTTCACGGAAAACGAATTTTTCCGCGGCTTCTTCATCCTCTCTTTTTTTAAAACCAGCCTCATTGGCCTTATCCAGCCTGCTGTACATTAAAAAGACGATGAAGCTGAGAACGATCGCCCCGAAAGCCCCCCATAAAGCCAGCTTCCAGGAGCCGCTCCACGATTGAATCGGCGCTCCCAGGTTGAGAGAAGCGAAGTTCCCAAGACGAACCAGTGTGATATACAGTCCCATGGCAAAAGCGAGTTCTTTTCCCTTAAACCATTTGGATATGACTTTGATCTGGGTGATGCTGAGCGATTCGGCACCGATGCCGTACAACAACCGCCCCCACAACATCAATTGAAAAGACTTCGAGGACCCTGCCGCCGTCAGAAGGACCCCGATGACACACAGAGTCACAAATAGGAAACCCGCCTTGCGAATACCGAACTTGTCCAGAAACATGCCGCCCAGTAGGACCATGATGAGATTAGGGAAGGAATAATAGCTGAAGAGAAGACCGTACTGAGCCCGTGTGAGGCCCATATCCTTGATGATGTGATCTGCAATGGGGACTACGGAATCATAAGCGTAATAACAGCCGAATACGACGAGGCCCATCATGACAATGACAATCCATCGGAGTTTGAGCACTTTTTCTAAAGAATCTTCCGGCATGAATGGTTTCCTTTCGCGGATCGTGATTCTACCGCTGCCTAAGCGTCGGACAAGTCGTACTTTTCTTTAAGCACTTCATCGTAAGGCGCTTTTCTCGCCTCACATCGCTCTCTTGCACAGAGCTGACAGGAGAAAAATGTGACTTCCGTTGGGAAAATAATCCCTGAGATGGATTTCCTTGGAATCATCAGCATGCTGTCCGTCAGTCTCACCCCCACCATACGCTCCGGATCACCCATCAGGGCAAATAAAGGTTTTTGCTCGGTCACCGGCCAGTTAGGCAGTGAGCCGGGACTCATACTCGAGACCTTTTCGAGCCCGTATTTCTTCTTCAAATGTTCTTCTAGATGCTGTTTCCCTAACCTGAGAGCTATATCGCCTGTCATTTCGAGGTAGTACTGTTTGAGAAGATCGCCCAAAACCGAGGCTGTATCTTCCAAGTTTTTCCCTATGGTGATGATGTAGGGAAAAACTCTTTTGACTTTTTCCAGGTTTTTCTTGAGGACACTGCTCGAGAAAGTCTGTCCGTCAATCTTGACGAAATCCGCCCTTCTCTCTTCGATATAAGATATGCGATATAAGATTTTGAGAGCTACCAAGGCTTCCGCACTTGCAATCAACTCCTCAACCACTGCCGAAGCATCTTTTTTGTTATCCAAGCGCAGATGCTTGATCAGATAATCCGGAGATAATGGCACAGAGATGTTTTTGAGTACGGGCATGCGCTCCACGATATGCGGTTCCAGCCTTTATGCTGACCGGAAAAAGGCTCAAGAACCGCTTTCTATCGGGCCAAAATTCAAAAGCTCTTATGAGTTCAGAAGACTTTTAACGAGGTCCACAGCTGAAGCCGCATCGGGAGCATAACCGTCGGCTTTGATTTCATCGGCATAGGATTGGGTGATGGGTGCGCCACCGATAATCACCTTTACCTTGTCTTTCAGATTGGCATCATTCACAGCCTGAATGATTTCCTTCATATAAGTCATGGTCGTGGTGAGCAGCGCCGACATTCCGATAACATCTATACCCTCTTTTTCTACGACATCCATGAACTCTTCTTTGGAAACATCGGTGCCCAAGTCTGTAACTTCGAATCCGGCTCCTTCCAAGAGCATGCCCACGATATTCTTTCCGATATCGTGCAAATCCCCTTTAACGGTCCCGACAACGATCTTACCCTTGGACTTAATGTTGGCCTCGGCCAGGAGGGGTCTTACTTGTTTCATTCCCGCTTTCATGGCCCTGGCGGAGACGAGGACCTCTGGGATGAAGACTTCGTTGTTCTTGAACTTTTCTCCGACAACATTCATTCCGGCAACGAGCCCTTTGTTCAAAATTTCAGTAGCCTCGATTCCTTCTGTGATGGCCTTCTGTGTCAACTCTCCTACCGAAGTTTCATCTCCCTTTTCAACACTGATCGCAATATCTTCTAAAATCGCCACATGATCCTCCTAATTCATAGACTTACATAGCGGTAATTAATTTATTACTTAATACCGGCGAGGTATTGTAATTTTTCTCATGCTTTTGTAAAAATATGCTATTTCGGTATAAAAATGCAAGAACGAATATTTTTTCCGTTTCCCGATTTTCAAAAAAACCCGAGAAAATCAAATAAAAAGGTGAAATTTAGACGGCAATTATAATAATATACTGTCCTGTTATGAAATTCCGTCCGTAGGGATTCAATGCTCCGGATTCCGATGAAAGGACGTTTTCAGTCCCACATAGGAAATTCGGAACAGTAGATGAAATATCTCCTAGGAGATCGAAATGGCTTTAAGCAAAAAAGATTTTGTCGGCAAAGAGATAAGTTGCGATACCTACACTCTGGCCGATTTCTATGATTTTGAGAGCGACGACCTTTTCGAAGTGTCGGAATATTTCTGGGAATGCATTTCCGATGCCATGAGGAAGCAGTACATGATCTATGGACAACCGGTCATGTCCAAGCCCGCGGCTGAGTTCAAAATGTATGACCATTTCAGCCACTCCGTTCGGGACTTCCTGAACTTCTGCTCCTACAACTATCTGGGATATTCCCTCCATCCCGAGGTGGTCAAGACTGTCCAGGCCGTGCTCGGAGAATTCGGCACCGGAGCCGTATCCGCTCCCCTTCTCTCCGGCTACTACGGCTGGGTGATGAAGCTGGAAGAAGAAATCGCTCGCTTGAAAGGAAAGGAATCGGCCATAGCTTTCTCGACAGGATACGGGACCAATCTCGGGATCTTATCCGCACTCTTGCGGCCCGGCGACATCACTGTTGTGGATATCCTCTCCCATGCTTCCATCTATGACGGGGCCAGACTTTCCGGATCGGAAATCAAAGTGTTCGCCCACAACAACCCGCAACACCTGGAAAAAGTCCTCAAGGGGTTGAAAACCAAACGGGCCATCGTCTGTGTGGAGGGAGTCTACAGCATGGACGGAGATTTGGCGAACCTTCCGGAAATCATCCCGATTTGTAAAAATTACGGTGCAAAAATCCTGGTCGACGAAGCCCACGCCTCCCTTGTTTTTGGGGAAAACGGCGCAGGAGTAGCCGAACATTTCGGACTCGAGGATCAAGTCGATATTTCCATAGGCACATTCAGTAAGTCCTTTGGAGCCATCGGAGGATTCGCAGCCGGAAACGAGAAGCTCATGACCTATTTAAGGATCTTCTCAAGATCGTACATGTTTTCTTGTGCCATGGCCCCGCATACGGCGGCCGGAATCCTCAAAATCCTGGAAATCTTCAAAAAAGATAAATCCGCCCGAGATAAACTGTGGGAGAATACCCGGTACATGCACGCTAAACTCAGGGAAGCCGGGCTCGATATCGCAGAAACGAAATCGCCGGTCGTTCCCGTGATGGCAGGAAGCGACCTGAGACTGCGGGAGATCAGCAAAAGACTTCAAAAGCGGGGCCTCTACACGGGTGTCGTCACCTATCCCGCCGTCTCGAAGAACAAGACCCGGCTCAGGCTCTCGATCTCGGCCATGCACACAAAAGAACAAATGGATGCATGTGTGCAGATACTGCAAGAGGTCTACGACAGCATGAGAGATTGGAAGTCCGGAATAGAATGAATTCTAAGAGGAATCAGTATGAGAGGAATATCAATCAATGACCGTACGTTCGGAAGCGCCCAATTCGCACGCATATCCGAAGAACAGTGCCGGAAAATTCACTGGGCAAGCCTGGAGATATTGGAACGCACGGGCCTCCGGCTGCATGACGAACAAGCCGTTTCGATCCTGAAAAAAGCGGGGGCTCTGGTATCCGGAGAAGACCGGGTCCGCATTCCATCCGGTCTCGTCGAAAAGGCCTTCAGTACTGCTCCAAAAAGGTTTACTTTATATAATCGTCATAAATTGCCGGTAATGCCGGTGGAAGGATATCGCTGTTTTTACGGCACCGGTTCCGATTGCTTGAACATTGTGGACCACAGGACGAACTCCTACCGCCCCGCTGTGTTGCGCGACGTGAGGGATGCCGCTATCCTCAGCGATGCCCTGGAAAACATCGACTTTGTCATGTCCTTTTTTCTGCCTTCCGATGTCGAGCGACATTCCTATGACCTGCACCAGATGGAAGTCATGCTCAACAATACGACCAAGCCCATCGTTATCGTTACCCATGACCAGAACAGTCTGGAAAAATGCGTCGCCATGGCGGAGTCGGTTGCCGGCGGCCCCGAAGCGTTGAGACAGAATCCATTCGTCACCTGTTATATCAACGTCACCACCGGGCTTCGCCACAATCAGGAAGCTCTGCAGAAACTCATTTACCTTGCCGGAAAAGGATTGCCGCTGCTTTATATTCCCATTGTCTCAGCCGGGTTGACGGCACCGGTGACACTCGCCGGAGCCGTGGCTTCCACTATTGCCGGTGTACTTGGTGGGCTTGTGCTGTCCCAGTTGGTGCGCGAGGGCACACCATTCGTCATGCCGGCCTGGGGTGCGCGGGCCATCAACATGAAGACTGCTTCCTACGCCTATTTCACAGCGGACGACAAAGGCGTCATGGCCGCAATGGCCCATTATTTCGGATTGCCGATGTTCGATTACGGCGGATTCAGCGACTCCAAAATCGTGGACCAACAGGCAGGTGCCGAAGCGGCTGCATCGCTTCTTTATGCAACTCTCAACGGCGGCAACATCATCCATGACCTGGGTTTTCTGGAAGCCGGACTCATAGGTTCACTGGTGCAGCTTGCTCTCTGTAATGAACTCATCGATTGGATGCGCCATGCTTTGGGCGGAGTTGAGATATCAGAGGAAACGCTCGCCCTGGACCTGATCGATCAAAAAGGGCCGGACGGGCAATTTTTGGACGATGCCCACACATTCAAACATTTCCGAAAATTGTGGACTCCGAAACTCATCGATCAAAAAAACTATGACCGATGGGCGGCAGAGGGACAAAAAACTCTTGCCGATCGCACAGCAGAAAAAGTCGAAAAAATTCTGGCCGGACACAAACCAGAGCACCTTCCCTCAGGAATCCGGTCGAAAATTCATGACATAGTCCGTGCTTGATAATCACCCATATTCCTTAGAAAGGAGTGTATAAGTTGCAAGGCCTGTACTGACGTATGCCCTATCGATGCCCTCGCCATGAAAGCCGGAGTGGCCAAGGTCGAGAAGGATTGGTGTATCGGTTGCGGTATATGCGTGAACAAATGCCCATCTCAGGCAGCCCGGATCGTGATCAGGCTCGATAAAAAAGATGAAAAGCCGGCTGGCGACTTCTAAAAACTTCATGATCAAATTCTGGAAGAAAAGCGATTCAAGCAAGCCCCATTGCAGGGCTTATTTATTCTTTTTTGCTTTTTTCAATCTTCGTTTTTCCTTGGGATTAAGCTGGGCCTTCTTCCGTTGTTCCTTTTTGCCTTTATCCTTTTTTCCCTTATCACCCAAATCTATTTCTCCTTGTTTGAAAATGATGCAAGTGGTAATGACCTTTCTTTCTCCTAGGCAAACGTTAACAAACGTCCATCGATAATCGTTTCGTTATGCAGACCAAATTACCTTTCTTCTAATATCTCGAGATTGAATCTCTTCTTCACCTTCATTCCCGCAGCTCCGAGAATAATTCTGATAGCCTGCGCGGTTCTACCTTGTTTTCCTATAACCTTACCGACATCTTCTTGAGCTACTTTCAATTCAATGATCGAGCTCTGTTCCCCGTTGAGTTGGGAAACCTTTACCTTGTCTGGATTGTCCACTAGTGATTTGGCAATCATTTCAACGAGTTCTTTCACTCTACACTCCTTTAAATCTTAAACTGTTTTTTCAATCAAGCTCACGGACTGTAATCATTTTTTTCTTCTTCCCCGACGGGAAGGGATCGTTAGTTGTAATGAAAGCTTATTTTTCTCGCCCTTTCTTGGTGGGCTCTTTTTCTTTTCGCTCCTTTTCATTCTAGTTTTTCTTATAAGATTTTCGTGCTTTTCTTTCCCGTTGTGAGGAATCCCCATTTTAATCTCCTTTTGCGGAATTTATCTCAAAACAGCCGGCAATTTTCTCTCTCACTGATAATATCCTTTTACTTCCCTCTCGATTGTCTTTCCATAGCACTATTAAACCAGTTTTCCTGATTTTTATCAATTTCGAAAAGCTAAAACCATTGGATTGCTTTTCTGCCTTTTCCTTTAAGCTTAGCGATAAACCCGCGGATCATAAGATTTTGAATTTTTTTTGAAGAGTTTTAGGACAGCAAACGGCTCAGAGATTGATCTCGGGGATTCGTCCATGACTTATGAGGGTCTGTAAACCATGGGCGACACCGTCTTCGAACACATGAAAGATGAAGCCTATTCCATCGCATTCACGGCTTACCAGGGCAAGGCAGGGTGTGCGGGCGCGTCCGCTAGGATACAGCTCTATGATTACGGATTGGAGCGAACATTTCGATGCGATGATCTTTACGGACACCATGGAGCCGAGCATCCGGCTGGAGAGTACCAGCACTCTTAAATCCCAGTTAACAACCCCGCACTTACGAACGGGGTATAATTAATCCAAAGCAACCTTCGCTTGCCCTAAGTCTTCTTTTCCCTGATACTGCACATACCCCTCTATCAACTTTTCATCCAAGCCCACTGACGATACAAAATATCCAGCCGGCCATATCCCTTCTCTAGCATAATATCTTCCCCGTAGAAAATCAAACTTCTCCCACATCGCCTTCCCTGTATTCGATTTTATTATCTGAACCCCTGGAAATCAGGGAAAAAGCCTGGCACTCCCGGAGGGATTTGAACCCCCGACCTTTGGATTCGAAGTCCACCGCTCTATCCACTAAGCTACGGGCGCACCAAATTGAGTGCGATTATTATAGCAGAAAACTCATTCCAAATTCATTCCAATTGACACCCATACCTGAAATTT
>JAFGNQ010000288.1 GCA_016926925.1 Candidatus Aminicenantota bacterium | reverse complement strand
GGTTGGTTCCTTATATCGGCAGGAGGGATTCTGGCATCGGCAAGTGCACTCAACAGCACCTTGCTGTCCAAGGGTCGTCAAATTTTTGCCATGGGCAAAAACGGTTTTTTACCCAGAATTCTTGGAAAAATTCATGAGGCGAAAAAAACGCCTCAGGCCGCACTCACCTCCGGAGGCCTGTTAACCCTCGTCGCCCTGGTTTTTTTTAATCTGGAATTCATCGCCAAATCCGCAAATTTCTGTTTACTGGTTTCGCTTTTGCCGATTTCGCTCGCTCTCCGTAAAATTTACCGATCCGATGAATCCAAACGTCCTTCCGCCCGCTGGAAACGCTTTCTGCCGGAGGCGGCTTTCATCGCCAACTTAGGCTTGCTGCTGACATTGGACTGGATCTCGCTGATTTTCGGGCTGCAGCTGGGAGGGATCGGGGCGGTCGTATATTTTTTCTATTCACGAAAACGTGAGGTTCGTACGAGGGAGGGAGTGAACATCGTCCTCGCTGAGAGAGAAAAAAAACCCTTTTTGACTTTTGGCAGCCGGATTCTTGTGCCGATGGCCAATCCGCAGACACAAGAAGCGATTTTCTCCATTTCCAACGCCTTCCTTGCCCATAGCGGTGGAGAGATCATAGTCCTGTCTATCGTCGACACTCCGGAACAGATGGACTTTTTCTCCGCACTTTCGACGGCGGATTACTCATTGGATATCATCCAGCGCAGCGCACGTTTGGCAAAGCTTTCCGAGGTGCCTATCCGGCCCGTCATCCGGGCCGCACGCAGCGTTCCCAGAGGAATCGTGTACGCAGCCGAAGAAGAAGCCTGCAATCTGATCATCATGGGCTATGCCGGCCGGAATGCAGCGGAGTCGTCAAGCTTGATGGAAGAGGTGCTGGACCGTTCTCAAACCGATATCATCTTTCTCAAGCTCAAGAAATTGGAGGCGGACTTTTCTCCTAAAAAAATTGCGGTTTCTTTGGGAGGAAGATACTCTCCGAATCTGGATTTGATGGTGAGGCTTGCAGATGCCCTGGCGGATTATTGTAAGGGCAAGATTACATTCCTCAATATCCTGCCGACCGACTATAATGACGAACAGAAAAGCCGCACCGACAGAATTTTCATCGAGGCCATCCAAAAACACAGCGCAAAAGCGCTGTACAACATTCAAGGGTTGGCCTCGGATTCTCCTCTGGAAACACTCGCCGAAAAGTCCGTTGAGTTCGATCTTCTGATCGTCGGAACCGCTCGCGTCGGCCTGTTGGAACGCGCCGTGGTCGGCTCTTTCGCCACTCAGATTGCGGAGAGATCGCAATGTTCCGTGGCTGTCGTGCGGGTAGTCTCCACGGCTAAAAAAATCCTTAAAAAGATCTAACTTTTCATTAAAAGACCGTTTTCAGCAAACGTTTTCATCCAGAATGGACTCAACTTCCGAGGCATCTCTCCGGCTCATCTTTATTGAGAATCAGTTGTTGTTTTGTCTGCTTATCAAAAGCGTCACGCTTTTTTTTCGAAAAAAACCTTGAATGGGAGAAAAAGACCAAAGGCCAGAATGATTATACCTATAACATGGAGGATTGTGTTCAACATGTCTCCTTCCAGAATCTGCACGATCAATCCGTAACCCCAGCCAATGCCTCCCACTAGAAGAAAGGACCACCAGGCCCATCGAACCCCTTTATTGAAAGCTGCAAAGAGAACAAATAACATCGCAATCGAGAGGCACATGGCAAACACACCCAAATGCCTGGTCTGAACGATGAAGGCCTGGCCAGCTGCAGTATCCTTTACATCGTCATAATTTGCTCCGCGGACCTCGAGCGTGGAGCTCGAGATGGTGACTGGAGAAAAGGCCAAAAGTGCCCCATACACACCTGAAAAAATCATGCATACCGCCAGCAAAAATGTCCCGACTTTTAACATCGATCTCCTCCTTAAAAAAGATCCATTGAAAGGAGAAAATAGCGTTCTCTATAAGCGATTTTCCCCTTTTTATTGGTTATAATATAAATCAGTGCATGAGCGGTGTCAACCTAATCCAAAAGGATATCGAATTACGCTAGTCTTTTGTACAACTCCGGAACCCTCCCTATATACGTCGGCGTGCACTCAAACAGAGTGCGGCATCCCAGTTCTTTGAGCTGTTTCAGAATCGGAAGCGCCGCATTGACAATCTCATCGAGGTCATACCTCTCTCTTCCGACATTAGCCGCTCCGGAAAAATCGACCAGGAAATGCTCATGGGACAAGGCCACCCCTATTTCCTCTGAGTTGACCGGCCCGTTGACGGTCATAACAATGAGGTCCTGTTTCGCTGATTCATTCGAATGTCCTGTCAATGAAAACACGGTTATGACGACAAATACAATAAAGCGTTTTGGAAGACGATTCATTTTTTCGCCTTTAAGGTTTCTATAAACAAAATACGAAATTGAATTCCCAAAGTTTTCGCACCGCATCCTGTAAGGTGCGGACTTCCTTTTTTAGTTTTGCTGTTATTCCACGGGTATATTTTCATTCCGATACAGCGCAATAGAGATAGAGAAGAAGAGCGAGGCAATCGTCCATAAGAATCGCATTATGACAGAAGGAAAGCGAGAGCGAGTCATAGTTCGTTGGAGCCGCATGCTGGTTGGTGGGGGACTCGACGAAAATAAAAATTTATCCGAACTAGATCACTCACTTTACAGGGGATGAATCATTGGATATGATATGTTCGCTTCAATCTTAGAGAGCAACCCACGGTGCACAAGATAGTCATCGCAGCCTCTGCAGCCACATTCATGGTCATCTTTCTCTACGTGAGCTATATCTTGCGCATAGGCGATCGAAAGGATTACAGCCGTCTTATGATAGCGCTCTTGATAGCGTTACCTCTGAGTCCCTTGTCTTTTTATACTTTGCGGTTGCCTCTCGACCATCTGGTCAGACTGGTAATCGGCCACGAATCAGGAATCTACAAGTTCATCTCCTTGGCCTATGCGCCGCTCATAGAAGAGCCGGTCAAACTTCTGCCTTTATTTTTTCCCTTTTTGTATCACCGCGTCGCAAGAGAAAATTTCGTCTCATTCGGAATGGCCTTGGGCGTAGGTTTCGGAATAGGAAAAATCTGGTTGACCGCTTTCCGTTCGAGCCAGGTCCCAGGAGATCTATTTCTTCCCCTGGGTTATGTTCTTTTAGGCTTTGTGGCCGAATGGCTGATGATCTGCCTGCTGCATGGAGCATTTACTTCGTTCGTGCTCTCGCGGCTGCATCGAGGATTTGGTTTGGCTCTGGCAGGAGCGATGTGTCTCAACCTGCTGGCATTCCTTCCTCCCAATCTGGTCGAGATGAATGCCCTAAGCTTGAACGGCCGCATGCTGAGAGCTTATCTTCCTATCTATCTGATCCTCTTCTTCGCACTCATGATCTTTCTGCTCATTTTCCTGCGTGCCGGAAAGCATGGACTGCAGCAAATGTTATCGGGAGCTAAGATCGTTTGTTCGGAGTGCGGAACAGCCTACAAACGATCTTACTGGATGACCCACCTATCCACAAAAGATTTTGAAATATGCCCTCATTGCAGGAACCGGAACTCCATCGATTTCAAGGCAAAACCCTAATACATTTAGAAACCTTTCTCATTCGCTGTGATATAATGCTTTCCATTTTGATTCACTTTCCAATGAAAGGGAAAAACCGATGAAACGATTTCCTACAATCAGTGTATGGCTCTGTATTTCAATAATTTTTCCGGTCTATAGCCAATTACACACAGAAAACGAAAGCGGACAGAAGCATTTTAATCCGTCCGATGTTTTTCAACTGGAGTATGTATCCGACCCTCAGATATCCCAAGACGGCAAAAAGATCGTTTACGTCCGGAATTCTATGAACATCATGACGGACGGAATCGATTCAACTCTTTGGATGATAAATTTTGACGGAACAGACAACAGACCCCTGACTTCGGGAAACAAAAATTGCTTTTCACCGAAATGGTCTCCGGACGGGACAAAACTGCTTTTCATCTCGACATCCGAAGGATCCGGACAGATATTTCTGAGATGGATGGATACCGGCCAGGAGGCAAAGCTTGTGAGTCTCCAGAGACCACCTCAAAACTTAGCCTGGTCGCCCGATCAAAAATGGATCGCTTTTACGATATTTGTGCCCGATCCGGCAGAACCGTTCGTGAAAATGCCTCCAAAGCCAAACGGAGCGGAATGGGCGAAACCGGCCGTCTATATCGACCAGCTCCAATACCGTTTCGACGGCCTGGGATACATACCCAAAGGCAAAACACAGATCTTTATTTTGCCGGTCGAGGGTGGAACTCCACGGCAGGTGACTTTCGATGCCGCCAACAACGGCGACAGCCTTGACTGGACGGCTGACGGCAAATCAATCATTTTTTCCGCAAACCGAACTGAAGACTGGGAATTCACTCCACAGAATTCGGACATATACAAACTCGACATCTCCGACGGAAAAATCACACGGCTTACTGAAAGATTCGGGCCTGACCGGGAACCGCTTGTTTCACCCGACGGAAAAAAGATTGCCCTGACCGGTTATGACGACAGAATCACCGGCTATCAACTTACCAAGCTGTATGTCATGGATATTGAAGGCAAAAGCAAAAGAGTGATCGCCGATCATTTTGGAAGGAGCATCGGCGGACACAGATGGAGTGGAGACAGTAATGGTTTGTATTTTCAATACGATACCGAAGGGAATACGAAAATCGCCTATGCTTCCTTGGAAGGAAAAGTCGATACCCTTTGCGGTGATGTCGGAGGACTCTCCTTGGGAAGGCCCTACTCAGGCGGTTTGTTCAGTGTTTCTAAGAACGGACGAATAGCCTTTACTCAGACACAGCCCGACCATCCGGCCGACCTCGCCATCTGTGAGAAAGGCCGCACCGGTTATACAAGACTGACGCACGTCAACGATGACCTGCTCGGACACAAAACATTAGGCCCCGTGGAAGAAATTTGGTTCGAATCCTCGTACGACAAGAGAAAAATTCAAGGCTGGATCATAAAACCGCCCGATTTCGATTCGAACGAAAAATACCCTTTGATTCTGGAGATTCACGGCGGCCCGTATGCAAATTATGGAAACAGATTCTCAGCCGAAATGCAGCTCTATGCATCTGCCGGATATGCCGTCCTCTACATCAACCCTAGAGGGAGCACCAGCTACGGTGAGGAATTCGGAAATCTCATTCACAGGAATTATCCCGGTCAGGATTACGACGATCTCATGTCTGGAGTCGATGCAGCCATCGCCAAAGGTTCTATCGATGCAAAAAACCTGTTCGTGACCGGAGGCAGCGGTGGAGGAGTTCTGAGTTCTTGGATTGTCGGCAAAACAAACAGATTCGCGGCCGCGGTCGTCGCAAAACCAATAATCAACTGGTACAGCTGGGCGCTGACGGCGGATATGTATACGTTTTTCTTCAAATACTGGATGCCCGGGCTTCCTTGGGAATGTCCTGAAGAATACCTGAAAATTTCGTCCATTACATACGTCGGAAATGTCACGACGCCGACCATGCTTCTGACGGGAGAGGAAGATTACAGAACACCGATCTCGGAATCTGAACAATTCTATCAAGCCCTAAAGCTGAGGAAGATCGATACGGCCTTGGTCAGGTTTCCGGGTGCTTCACATTCGATAGCGTCCAAACCGAGCCGTTTGATATCAAAAGCCGCTCATATCATCGGTTGGTTTGAAAAACACAGCAAAGAATAGAGAAGAGAAGACGTTCCCTATATCGACGGAAAGCCGGCCGTTCAAAGGTTTTTCGTTGCATTTTCTGATAATTTCGTGAAAATGGGATTATAAAGAGATTTAGCATTCCTCAGCCGTCATCATGTAGGGGATTGAAGGTTTCATGAATAAAGGGCTTCGCATTTTTGTTTGTGGTATCTTCTTCGCCTTTTTTTGTCACTGGAAATTCGGGCTCATAAATTTCGAATTCCAAAATGTCAAACGCCTCAATCAGCAATACTATCGTCTGATACAATTGACGAACGAAGAAAGTCTCGATGAGGCCGTTACGGGCTGTAAAAATGCAATCGCGCAGGCCCCGGTTTATCTCAACCTCTATGGCCTTCTGGCAGAAGTCTCCCGGAAGTCAGGCACACTCGAAACATCCATCAAGTACCTATACGACCTGATTCAAGAGGATAAAGGCAGCCCATATTTGTACTATGGGCTGGGGCTTTGCTACAAAAGCCAACAAGATCTTAAAAAAGCCGCCGATTCTTTCAAGAAATCCATCGAACTTCAAGCGGATTTTATCCCCGTCTATTACGAACTAGTCTTGCTCGCTCACAGTGAGGAGGAATGCCGCAATCTTATTCTTTATTTTGAACGCATACTGCGGCAATATCCGAAAAACTCCTTTGCGCGTTTGTATTTGGGCTCCATTTATGAATACAAATTCAAAGATACTGCGCAAGCCTTATCCCACTATCTAAGCGCCCTGGAAGGAGCTAAAAAGGAAGGCGAGAAAAAGAAGGAGGGACAGATCCTCAACATGATAGGCAATGCTTACTGGGGCCAAAGCCAATACCAGAAAGCGCGAGAGTTCTATGAAGCAGCCGTGGCCGCTGCGGAGGAGGCAGAAGACATCGAGGGTTTGGCGTCTTATGTGCACAATTCCGGTCTTATGCACTGCTATTTAGGCGAATCCCAGAATGGCCTGGATCGCTACAAGAGAGCCTTGCAGATCCAAAGAGACATCGGCAACAAAAGCGGTGAAGCAAAGAACCTCCGGAATATCGGCTATGTCCATCAAGGATTCGGGAACTATTCTCGGGCAATGGAATATTATAGAAAAGCGCTACATATCGCTGAAGAGATAGCGGATAGGGCCGCAGAAGGCCGGTATTTGAGAGAAATCGCCTTGTGCCACTGGCATAGGGCCGAGTATCCCCCAGCTGCCAGCTTTTACAAAAGAGCCTTATCGATAGCACGTGAGATGGGGGATAAATTCAATGAAGCCATCACTCTCAATGATCTCGGCAATACATTTTTGAAGATCGGAGAATATTCAAAAGCTCTGGAAAAATATTTTGAGGCTTCCAAGTTGAGTGATGAGCTTGGAAACAAGGAAAGACAAGCGATCTCCTTGCTCAACATCGGAGTGATCTACAAAGAGGTGGGAGATAAATCAAAAGCACTGGAATATTACGACTTAGCTCTAAAAATATATCGCGAGATCGGAGTGAAAAAATCCGAGGGAGTTACGCTCAATAACATAGCCGATATCTATTTTGGAAACAAACTCTATTCCCAAGCTTTGGATTTCTATGAACAATCTTTGAAAATCGCAAAAGAAACCGGTGACGCACGGGCAGAGGCCAATCGTCTCGCGAATATAGGTCTGGTTTCTACGTATTTGGATGAGCCCGCAAGAGCGGAATCTTGCTTTAGAAAGGCGCTGACCAAAGCACAAACACTTGGCTTAAGAGATATTGAAACGAAAGTCTACCGCAGATGGGGAGATTTTCATTCGCTGCAGGGCAACGACTCCCTGGCCATAGACGCATTCTCCCAATCTCTGAAGTTGGCAATGGAGTTACGGCTTCCCAAAGACACTTGTATGTCCCATTCCGGAATCGCTTCCGCATACATGAGACAAGGTAAATTCGATGAAGCCGTTGAACAATTCAAAAAATCGATTCAGGTCATCGAGGGCGTGCGTTCCCGGATCCAGATAGAAGAATTCAAATCCAGTTTCTTGGAGAATAAGTTCAGCATATATGAAGCCCTGATAGATTTGCTGTGTAGGCTTCACCGGAAGGATCCATCGAAAGGCTACGGCGAAGAAGCCCTGTATTTTGTGGAACAGGCCAAAGCAAGAGCTTTTTTGGACAGTTTGGAGCTGACGAACGTCAATTTGAAAGCCGGCCTGCCCGCCGCAATCAGAGAAGAGGAACACGCCCTAGCGGGCGAAATTGCCAGGATTCAGACGGAATTGGTCAAGCCCGGTCTGCCGGATGAAAAAAGAGAGACGTTGATTGATAAATTGGAAAATGAAGAGGACAAATACCAACAACTCATCCAGAACATCAGACTGAAAAAGCTGGCATTCGTCAATGTCGCCTATCCTGAGCCATACGGTATCCACAGTATCCGAGAAAAATTGTTGAATGACAAAACGGCACTTCTCGAGTATTTTATCGGGGATGAAAGCGCCTATGTGTTTTGTGTGCGAAAGAGCGGATATTGCATCCATAAATTATCCGGAAGCCATGAACTCCAGGAGAGGGTGGATGATTATATAAAGCTGCTCTCAGCAAAAGACGCCGGCACCTTTACCGCATTCGCGGCTGGAAGAAAGCTCCACCAGGAGCTATTGGCGCCTCTCAAGAATGAAATTGCCGGTGTCGAGCGCTTGGTCATAGCACCTGACGGGAACCTGCATTATCTGCCCTTCGAAGCTCTCGTTGACTCCGATAACACAAATTCTCACCACTTCCTACTCGAAGATTACAGAATCTCCTACGCCCCCTCGGCATCCGCATTGATCAGTCTTCTCGATAGAGAAAAAGAACCGGTATTCAAGAAAGACCTGCTTGCATTTGCTGATCCGGATTACTCTTTCAAGGGCGAGTCCAAGCATAAAGTCAGCCCAAGCGAAATTTTGAGAGAATTCTATTTGGGACAGAACTTCGATTTTCATCCACTACAGTACAGCCGCCTGGAAATCAAGAAAATAACAAAATATGTGAGGAAGAAATCGAGGAGGGTTTTCACAGAGGATCAAGCTAAAGAAGAGACAATCAAGGCACTCCCTTTAGAAGATTTCAGAGTGATCCATTTCGCCACACATGGATTGATCGATGAACACATTCCTTCCAGGTCCTCCTTGATGCTCAGTCTCGATGACGATCCCGTCGAAGACGGCTTTTTTCAAGCACGAGAGATCTACGACGTGAAATTGAAGGCAAACATGGTGGTTCTTTCGAGCTGTCAGACCGGGAGAGGAAGGCTTCAGAAAGGGGAAGGAGTGTCCGGATTGGCACGAGCATTCATTTTTGCCGGAGCCGACTCCGTTGTCGTGAGTCTCTGGAGCATAAACGACAGAGCCTCTGCAGAATTCATGGGCCATTTCTACAAAGCCTTGAGTAAGGGAAAAAGTAAAGAAGAGGCGCTTAAGACGGCTAAGAAGACCATGACGGGTTCGAAATACAGCCACCCCTTTTTCTGGGCGGCATTCGTGCTTATTGGCGAGGCCGGTTCATCCATCCCCTTGGAAAAGCCCCGGTTTTGGGAAAGAATATTTTGAAACGGGAACTCCTTCAATAGGCGATACGAAACTCCTGAGGAGCCGATTCCTTTAGAGTGCCATCCTCCAGATAGACAATGATTTTCCAGAAATAGGTTTTCTCAGGAATGATGCATTTCTGGATATCGGGGGGTATTATGAATTCGTTTTTCTCGGTTGTATCCGATGTCCAGATATTTGTGAGCTCTTCATCCATCACCCTGACCTCATAGCGTAGGGCTCCTGGATAGGCATTCCATTGGAACAGGTATGGAGTCATTGTCAACGTTCCTTTTGGCAACACAAGTTCTATGTCATTCACATTCTGCCCTCTAAGAGTTTCTTGTTCCATGTTTTGAGGAACTCTCAAAATCAATACGGACCCCAGAATAAGAATCAATAAACCTGCAGCCGCCGGCAGCCATTTCCTATACCCATCAGGCCAAAAGAGAACCTTAATTTTTCGAGAAAATGCCGGTATTCTTTTTTCTCGCAACCGCGGTTCTATTTCCGCTATTCTTTCTTCCGCTCTTTTTTTCAGTTCCTTAACCTCATCTTGAGAAAGGACCGTGCCTTGGTACTTATGTGCAAGAGCCTTGCATTCTTTGAGAACCTGCTTGATGGCGTCAAACTTCCACTGACACGGGTCACACTCGGCAAGATGGTCGACCAGCTCGATTTTTTTTTCTTCCGTCATTTCATCAGTGAAAGAGACCATCAATCCGTAGATATCGGGACAATTTTCCCCTTCCCCTTCAATCCCTTTGAATGCAGAGCGGAAGAGTTCCTTCAATTCCTCCTCGAATGCTTTCATCTTTTATCTCCGAATATGTTCCTTATATTTCCCAGCCATAAAAATCTCTTCAGGATCATAAGGTTCGGCTATACTTCTATAACTCAAGTATATTCTATCCCTTTCTCCTGAAGTTTTTTCCTCAGGTCCGCGAGCCCGCGAGAAAGAAGGTTTCTCACTTTAGCCATGCTCCATCCAAAGAACTCGGAAATTTCTTCCGTGGTCATCCCCATTAGGTACAATTTCAGGACAGCCCTGCGGGAATCTATCAATGAATTTATGGATATTTTTATAATTTCCAGCAGCTCCTTATATTCAAAACGATGATCGGGAGATCGGAGGAGGTCTTTTCCATCCTCCATTTTAACAACTTCGGAAATCTCGTGGCGGGTGCGCAACAATTTCCTCTGTCCGGTCACTTTTTTCATGATGCGGCTGGTTGTCGTGTAAGTCACTCTCCATATATAAGAGCCCAAGTTATGAATTTCCTTCTCACTTTTAAGGATTTCTTTCCAAATATTGATTTTAACTTCCTGCTCGATGTCATCCATATCCAATCGGTCAATGTAAGGACAGGTCTTTCGAATGGCCGAACGTATCAATCGGGTGAATCCTTCGATATCGCATTCGAGCGTATCGATTTTGTTTTCCCTATAAGTCATTTTCCGAGAAGTTCAACCCTTGTTTAAGAATTATAGCGGTTTTTCCATCCTTAGCAAAAAACTTTTTTCCAGAATTCATCGGAGAAAGTGAGAGGCATTAGCCCTTCAGTGCCTCTTCTCTATGAAAAGGGATGACTGGAATCGATCAAACGGCCAGGAGAGGATAGACATGAAAAAGACAGGAGGAGTGTCTCGAGCTGCACTTTCCATTTTTCTTTTGATAGCATTGAGTTTGCTCGGGCGGTCTTCGCAGGAAGGCAACCCAATTGCGGCTCAGGCAGAGGGAAAAATTCTCCATACGCCGCTACTCAAATTCTCCCAAGGCCTGGAACTTGAAGTCCGAGTGGATGTCACAGAGAGTGTCGACGAGGTGGTCTTTTGTTACCGCATAGAGGAATTCTTAAATTTCCAGAAGCGAAGAATGACCCAAACCGCAGAAGGACAATTCCTTTACTCTTTTGACACATCTCTCCTGACCACGCAAAAATTTGACTACTATATCATGGCAAAAGGGAAAGATGACGTCCTTTATCTCCCTGTGAGGGCACCGGAACAGGTCTTCACATCCCTGGGAGAAAAAGAAGAATCGGGCAAAGAAATCAGCTCTCCAGAAAGTGAAGTCGAAGAGGGACCCTTCCATTTCCCAGTATCAGTGAGAATCAACGGAAGTATCCAAGCGCCCGCTCACCAATCGGTCGCCACAGAGAGTGAAGCCGTCCTTTCCGACGGAAACATCATGCTATCCAAATTCATTCAAACGGGAAACTTTCAGGTCAATTTTGCACTCAATACGGCCTTGACCAACCACCCTTTGGAGGGAGATCAAAATTTCCAGTTGAGCCATTTCGATTTATCGGTTGCCAGCAGGAGCCATAAGCTAACCCTAGGCGACATTTCCATGAGCGGTTCCAATCTGGCTCTTTTAGCGATCGGCAGGCGCGGGGCGGAATACCGCTTCGATAACCGGAAACTGTTTTTTCAGCTTTTCAACATTCATTCACAGCAGCCAAGAGGATGGGGCGATCTGCTTCCCACTTCAGATTCAACTCTGTACGGAGGAACTCTGGGCTTCAGTTTATGGAATCAGCAGATCTCAACAAGAGCGGTCTATGTCAGCGGAGATGATGATCCGTCGCAAGGGAGAAATGTTTCCGGTTCGTTTTTACCCAGACGTAAAGGAAACGTATGGGCCCTCGTTCAAGAGATGAATTTTTTTGCGCACAGGTTGAACCTCAGGGGCGAATATGCCCGGAGCGACACAGACATCGATCTTGATGACGAAGCAGGAAAAGTAAGAGATGAAGCCTGGAACATCGAAGGCGATTTATCGTTCGGAGGAGTGAGATTTCAAGGACGATATAAAAATATCGGAACCGATTTCAATCCTATCGGCCATCAGTTTTTCACAAACGACAGAAAAGGATATGACCTCACCATGGGATGGGCTTACAAAAAGATCCGAATAGATTTTTTTTACTCCGACGAAAAGGACAATACAAAAAACGACACAACCCGGTTCACGTCCTTCAACAAAAACACTACAGCTTCATTTTCCTGGAATGTCTTTCCCTGGCTCCATGTGAGTTTGGGGTATCAGAAGGCCGATCAGGAAACGTATACAAGTCCCGACAAAGAAGTGCTTCAACTGGATATGATGTCCCAGAACATCTCATTCGGCCTGAATTTTCTGCTGAGCTCATTGATAAACCTCCAGGTTTCCGGCATGCATACCAAAGTCAACAGCAAGGCCGAACCTCTTCTCGATAACACAAATTCCACTCTGAATGTGGGAGGAAATTTTCGCTTCAGTGACAGGTTTTTTCTTTTCCCAACTTTTTCTTACTCGGTCAATACAAACGACGCAACCGCTGCACAGACAAAAATGTTCAACTCTTTGATTACGGCGGAATATCATATCCTCCCCCAAGCCATATCACTCTCTGCGTTCTTGAGCAGCAGCACGACCCATGCCGGGGCCGAAAATATTACGAATCAGAGTGCCTCCCTCAATGTGAATTTTTATTTATCCAAAATATGCAGCAAGCTGCAAAATTCTATCCTCACTCTGAGAGGCGAATTAAGAGAGATGAAAGCAGTAAATTATTCTCAAAAATACGAGAGCATTTTTGTCATGCTCCATTTTTCTTTTTAAAGGAGAAAACGATGAAGGATTGTCTCTTGGGAAAAATCAAAAGCATGGGCAACAAAAGATCCTCCCTGGAGTCTAAGAAAGTCATACGTATCGCACTCTTTTTTGGAATTGTCTTCCTTATGGCATCTTTGGCAGCCGCTCAGGGAAGCATATCTTTTTCACCGTCAAACCCTAACGTGGAACAGATGGTGACGTTCACGTTGTCTCCGCCGTGCAGTTTTTTGGGTCCGGTGCAGTGGGACTTCGGGGACGGATCGACACTCTCAGGGGGAACATCCGTGACCCACAAGTACACCGCTGCAGGGCCCTTTGTCGTCAAAGCGACCGTCAACTGCGACGGCACGTGGACATCCACGACAACAAAGATCGTAGTCAAGGAAAACAGACGGATTCTTCACACCCCTCTCAATCCCAAAGTCAAGGAAACCGTCACGTTTACAGCCGAGAATTTCATGTCGTCCTCGATCAAATGGGATTTTGGGGACGGAACTGTCAAAGCCTACGGAACCAAAGTGGAGACGCATTTCTACAGCAATCCGGGCACGTATCTCGTCAAGGCGATGGATTTCAATGGTGCGACCTGCTGCCCTATCACGACCACAATGAACGTTACAGCGGCTTTGAAATCCTCGATTTCTTTCTCTCCCCCTTCTCCCAAAACCGGTGAAACAGTCACTTTTACAGCCGTCAATTTCACATCTCCGAGCTGCATCCGCTGGGATTTCGGTGACGGCACAGCCATCAACGATACGTCCCCACCCTCCATCACCCACACCTACACCAAAGCAGGCACCTTCAGCGTGAAGGCATTCGACGCCTGCAAAAGCACCTTAACGGCATCCGTGACAATCCAAATAGCCGCGGTCAAAATACCTTCCATCGCTTTCTCACCCCAGGCTCCCAGCGTGGGAGAAAGCGTGACTTTCACAGCCCACAACTTCGATTCAAAAACCTGTGTCCGCTGGGATTTCGGTGACGGAACAACCGTCAACGACTCCTCTCCCCCCTCGGTTGCACACATCTACTCACGCAGGGGATCATTCTTGGTGCGCGCATTCGACAACTGCGGAGCTTCTGCGACGGCATCCACAACCGTGAGAGTGGGCGGCGATAGGCGAGCACTCAGCTATACGCCTTCAGATCCTCGTGTGAACGAAGAGATCACGTTTCAAGCCAAGGATTTTTTTACGAAGAGAATTCGTTGGGATTTCGGAGACGGATCAGTGACTCCCCGAGGGAAAACCGCAGAACGCCACACTTATAGAAATCCGGGAAGCTTCACCGTCAAAGCCTGGGATGAGTCCGACCAAGAGATCGCCCAGTCGATGCAGCAGGACTTACCTCCTGTTTCCATTCAAGTGACAGTGAGTCCTGATTTGAGAATGATTTCCTACAGTCCCGTCTCGCCGGTGACAGGTCAGGAGATCACGTTTACAGCCACGAATTTTCGTTCTCCGCACATCCGCTGGGACTTAGGGGACGGCACGGTCAAGGACAATGCCGATCCTGTTGTGACACATGAATATAAGAGAGAAGGCCGATACACGGTCAAGGCTTTCGATTTCTCGGGAGAGGATGATTATCCCAAATCCACGGAAGTGAACATCACTCCCAGCAGAGGACCCGCTGCACCTTTCAACATCTCCTTTGTCCAGCTTCGCTTCGATGACGGCAAAGATTACAAGCAGGTGACGAAAGGCTTCGAGCCTCTAGTCGCCTATGCGGACCTTAAGTATGAAGGGGCAGGCGCTTTTCAAGCTCAGTGGTTGGTGGACGGGAAACCTTATCAGGTTGTCAACGAATCCTTTCCGTTTGCAGATCAGAGGACCATAGAGACCGGCCGCACACCTCCCCTGCCGACCCGTATCGAAGGCATGCATGAAGTGAGCCTGAGCATTGTGCAGCCGCTCGCAGAATACAGGATACCTGTGCTGCGCTACTATGTATCTTCCGGAGAAGCGGCTGCCGGAATCAGCTTCACGATTGCCAACGTGGAGGACCTTGGAGGCAAGATCATCACTGTCGAAGAAGATCGTCTTGTTCTCGCCCAGGGTAAGGATTATTTCCTCAAAGGAACCATAAACAACCTTTCGGAAACGGAGATATCATCAGCACTTTTGTTGGTTTGCCTGGGTGATACGCTCATCGACCAGCAGAAAATAAGCAATCTCAAGCCGTTCGAAAAGAGATCATTCGAAACCTCCCTACTCAACGATTCCTCACAGCAAAAAAAGTTGAGCCTGAAAATGGCGGATTTTTCGGACCGGGAAAAAATCCTTGGGGCTAGAGAGCTCAGCGTGGTGACTGTGACGGTGCCGGTCTCCCCCACACCCGAAACCGAGTATTATACCCCTGTCATATCAAGTCTGGAGCCCGAGAGTTTGAACGCGGGAAGCGGAGCCGATTCTTCCATAACAATAAACGGAAGCTATTTTTCGCCTGAGGCAACAATTCGTGTGAGGATCGCCGGCGTCGCCAATTCAGGAAATAGCATTCCTCCCGATGATATTAACTGCAGCCAGGTCTTTATCACAATCCCAGAGGAAATGACGGCAACAATCAAAACATTGATGGTCAGGGTCAGAAATCCGGATGGACAAGGCGGATGGCTCCCCTCCGAATGGGCCTCGCTGCCGGTCGTTGCCTCGATACGGCCCACCATACCTCCCAACGTACCTGAAATTACACCCGTAGATACGCATATATTCAATCTGTCTCCTGATACATATATCCGCGGCGGCGGGGCTGTCGATCCGCTGATAATCGAGGGGCAAAAATTTATCCTGCCTAATGTGAATCAGCAGAATAT
>JAFGNQ010000039.1 GCA_016926925.1 Candidatus Aminicenantota bacterium | reverse complement strand
GTACAAGGGTATTGAGCGGGGCCGTAGAAGCGGGGCTATGGATGAAACCGATTTTTCACTCTGGGTGGCGAGCCTTACTTAGGTTTTCGGGCAATGCTTCTTACGTCCCTGCGATCGTGAGTTCCCTGACTTTTAGAGTCGGGCCGCTGACAGGACCACGGAATTCGAGGTCGTTGCCGATCAATTCAATTCCCTGGAGGATTTTTCCCAGGTTTCCGGATACGGTTATCTCGGAAACCGGGAAGAGAATTTCACCATTTTCGACCCAGAGACCGAAGGCCCCGCGGGATATATCACCGGTGATAGGGTTGAGCCCGTGACCCAGGGTTCGAATGAGGATCAAGCCTTTATCCAATGAGGCGATGATCTCTTCCGGGGAAGTGAGGCCGGCCTCGAGATAAAAATTATGGGGGCCGACACCGGTTCCGTCGGCATTTCCGGTAGAGGACAGGCCGAGCTTTTTTGCGGCATAGGTGTTACAGAGGTAATTCTTGAGCACTCCCTTTTCGATGACGACGGTTTTCTTCGTGGGAACACCTTCTGAATCGAAGGGAGTTGTCCCGAGCAATCCGGGGAGCAATCCGTCATCATAGATGGATATATTCTTGTCTGCGATCTTTTCTCCGAGCTTGTCCGACAAAAAAGAAGTTTTTTGGTAGATTGAGGTCCCGGAGACGCAGGCAAAGAGAAATCCCAAAAGCCAAGAAGTCATGGTCGGCTCAAAAACCACGGGGATTCTCTGTGTTGGAATTTTCCGTGCACGGAGTTGTCGAACCGTTCTCTTGATGCATTTGGAGGCAATATCCTCAGGGGAGGCCAATTCTTTGAATTGCCGTTTGGCTGAGGCCCAGAAATCTTCCACTTTTGTATCGGTTTCTCCCGCTTGCAGTCCGAGACTGAGGCCGCAGTATGTTTCCTTATAATTCTGGCTCAATCCGAGGGAGTTGGCGATGACGGTTTTCATTACTCTGGTCTCGAAGCTGGCGCCATGAGAATTTGTGATTCTATGATCTTGAAGCCCCAGACGTTCCGTCTCTTTGGCCAAGCCGATTTTTTCTTTAAGCGAGAGATCGGGGATTCGGGGATCGAAAAGGTTCAGGGCTTCGATATCTACCTCATCCCTCTGAAAGCGGGGGAGTCCCGAATAGGTATCGGGATTGGCCAACTCCGCTCGCTTTACGGCGTTTGCGACCAATCTCTTAAGGGATGCCTTGGATAGGTCCGAGGAAGAGGTGTAGGCTGTTTTTTTGTCTTTGATTACCCTGAGGCTGAGGCTTCTCGTGCCCGCTTCTGTCAGGCTCTCGATCTCCCCAAGTCTGACTTCCACATTGAACTCGGAAATCTCAAGGACTGTAACCTCCGCTTCATCGGCTCCATTTGCTCTTGCTGCTGAAACGAGGCTTTCGGCTAGATCAGAGAGCGGTCGCTTTTGGCTGATCCGCGGCATCACTGCCCTCCCACTGTCATTAGAGAGATTTTGAGTGTGGGGCATCCGTCCGCTACAGGCGCTGCCTGCCCCTCCTTACCACAAGTTCCGGTCTGGAGTCCGAATTCAAGATCATATCCGATTCGTTCAATTTTGTTCAGGATGTCGATATTCGTTCCAATGAGAGTCGCCTGCTTGACCGGTTGGGTCAGTTTTCCGTTCTCGATCAAATAACCCGAGCTCACAGAGAAGGTAAACTTACCCGAGTCTTCAACCTGCCCACCTTGATATTTGAGCGCATAAAAACCTTTGTCGACGGATCGGACAATCTCTTCGGGCGCGTATTCTCCTTTATCGATGTATGTGTTGCTCATCCTCGGGATCGGGATAAAAGAGTAGTCCTGCCTCCGGCCATGTCCTGTTTCGGCCGCGTTCATGAGTTTGGCGGACAGTTTATCCTGGAGGAGCCCTACCAGCTTGCCCTCCAGAATAAGGGGTGTCTTCCTAGGGATCGTCCCTTCATCGTCGATGTTGTAGGAGCCGCGGTAATAGGGGATGGTAGGGTCGTCGTAGATGTTCAAGTTCGGATGGGCGATCCGCTTGCCCATTTTATCCCAAAAGATGGATGTTTTCTTGCGGTTAAAATCCGCCTCCAGAAGATGGCCGACAGCTTCGTGAATCAGGACGCCGCTGTGTCCGGGGGCGAGAACTACGGGCATTTCGCCGGCCGGAGGCAAGTGTGCCTCCAGGAGGTGAAGAGATTCTTTGACTGCTTCGATTCCGATCTCTTCGGGGGTGAGTTTGTCATGAAAATATTCAAGCCCGACTCTTCCGCCGCCTCCGGAGTAGCCGGCTTCCCGTTTCCCTCCCTTTTCGGCGACGGCCAGGCAGGCAAGCTTGATCAGAGGCCGCACGTCGTTCCTCGAGATTCCTTCTGAGTTGACCACCCGGATATGCTGAGCTTGATCGAGGAGGGATGCTCTGATTCTATGCACTCTTGTGTCAAACTTTTGGGCTGCCAGATATGCCCTCTTGACCAGCGATATCTTGTCCTCCAGAGGTTTTGTGTGAGCGGGTTGGAGGATGGGGTAAGCGTTTTGCGATGAGATTTGCGGCGAAAAAGGGATTGCGCTGCGGGAGAGGTTGCCGGAGGCGATGGACGCTGCAGTGAGTGCGGCCTTTTTCATCCGGGCGAAGGACGGGACGTTTGTGTACCCATATCCTGTTTTGTCTCCGGATATGACACGAATTCCCAGGCCAAGGCTTATACTTTCTGCGGTTTCTTTTATGATGTCTTCTTCCATGTTTATGAAGCTGTAGATTCTGTATTCGAGATAAATTTCGGAAAAATCCCCCCCCTGCGACAGTGCTATATTGAGAATTTTTTGGAGGGTGTCATCGTCAAGATCGAAGCGATCCTCGAATGTCAGGATTGGGAGTGTGTCTTCTTTTTTCATTTTTTTACAATTATACGGGCACACGGATAATATTGCGAGCCCTTTGCCTGCGGTTTTTAAAATTCCCGTCGGATATGCATTCTCAATAATATCTCCGTTCCGTCTTGGTCATCAGGTTTATCAAATGAATGAAGACCGGGATGTTCAAAATGAGACAACAATATGAATCTGGACTGAGTGCAATCATCCCCTCAGGCTCATGGGTTCACTCTTTATTGGGATTCTGATATTGCGAGAGCCATCCAGATATCTGATGGGATCTCACACGGAAGGTTGCTATGTCGTTTTTATTGCGGGTTACTTTGACTTATGCTTTTTCCGGACGACGAAGGGAAAGGCAAGGATCATGATACTGAAGATCCCCAAAGCGTATTCGTAGAGGTTTGTTATAAGATGGACTCCAATTCCGGAGAGGATGGACAATCTCGGGTCGAATTTCATCAACCTGAAAGCCACGGCCCAACCCGATTCCCATGTTCCGAAACCGGCTAATCCTTTGATGGGGAGAGCTCCTGTCATTTCCCCTCCTGTGATCCCCAAGATGGTCTTCCAAAAACTCAAGTTTTCAAAGGACAGTCCATGGCTGTGAAGGAGTGCAAAGAGGAGCACATAAAGGGATCCGTATTTGCCGAGGCGGAGCAGGAGAGAGAGGAAGAACAGCGGCCACTGAATCTTTCTCTTCTGGATCTGGTCGAGTGTCGTAATGGTCGTCTGGAGTTTGTCTGCGGAGTTCAAAGCCCAGTCTTTCGAGTCCATATGCAAAAGTTGCAGCAATGCCTTGTAGACCTTGAGTGCCAGACGTGATAGGGGAATGATTTTCCAGACGATGAGGGCGATGAGTAAAAAGAAAATGAGTGCTGTGCCGAGGAATAGAGGCCCGGTGACGGAAGAGGAACCGGGCCCGACAATGAGGATGGAGAGGACAACAAAGGGGCTCAGTGTGAGGAAATCGAACACGAAGGCGACCACAAAAGTCGAAGCCGCTTCCTCAAAGGGATATTTCAATCGTTTGTTCAAGAGATAAACGTAAGAGAGAGAGCCTATCCGTGCGGGGAGCAGGTCTACGAAAAGGTTGCGGATCAAGGTTACAAGAAAAATGTTTTTGAAACCGATGCGGCTGGGATGGAGAAGCCATTGATATCGGAGCGCCCTGAGCGCCGCGGTAAGGAGGGAAATTGTCATGAACAAAAAAAGAGCCGGATAGTGGATGCGACTGAAGGTCCGGACGATGTCGTCGGCTTCGACCCGTGATGAAAGGTAGGCGATAAGCGCGATAGAGATAGCCGCCGAAACAAAAAGGGTTGCGATCTTTCTTGCAGACATTTGTGCTTAGTATTAGTAAAAGACTTGTTTCCCTTTGTCAACAGGGCTTTTTTCGTTGTCCCGAAGGAATGCGGGGTGATTCCCTTATCTATTCAAAGAACTCTTTAAAGTTCGTTTTCATCGAAGACCCTGCCGCTTTCCATGGCAACTCAATCGGAATGCGGTCGATTGACGGGAATTATTTAACAAACTATAATGAATCTTCATGAAAATAGAAGATCTCGATCCCATCATCGAGGCAGCCCTCAGAGAAGATATGCCGAATGGTGACATCACCTCCGAAAACATCCTTCCGAAAGATTCGGTGTCGCGAGCGGTTTTTCTGGCCAAAGACGATGGCGTACTAGCCGGGATCGATGTAGTTCGCAGAGTTTTCGCTCGGATAGATCCGGCCATTCATTTTGAAAAAAAGGAGGAAGACGGTTCCGATATCCGCAGAGGGGATAAACTGGCTTGTCTGTGCGGGAACTCGATCTCTCTGCTCATGGGAGAGAGAACAGCCCTCAATTTCCTCCAGAGGATGTCGGGGATCGCAACGTTGACCAGGCATTACGTTCGTGCTTTAGAAGGCTATGAGACCAAAATACTGGATACGAGGAAAACGACCCCTTCTCTGCGGGTTCTGGAGAAATATGCCGTGAAAGTGGGGGGAGGGCGGAACCATCGCCTCAACCTGTCAGATATGATCCTAATCAAGGATAACCATCTCAAGATTGTGGGCAGCATCACCGAGGCTGTAATAAAAGCCAGGGAGAAGGGTCCTCTTGGTGTTAAAATCGAGGTCGAGACCACGAGTCTTGAAGAAGTCCGGGAAGCCATTCGGTGCGATGTGGATATGATCATGCTCGACAATATGTCCACCGGGGACATGAAACGCGCGGTGGTATTGGTCGGAGGAAGAATCCCCCTGGAAGCTTCGGGTAACGCCCAGCTGTCCAGAATCAAAGAAATTGCGGCTACCGGAGTGAATTTTATATCCGTCGGCCAATTGACTCATTCTTACGCTTCTTTGGATATAAGTATGGAAATACTAAGCTGAAAGAGATCGAGAGTGTGATGACTGACGAGAAAAAAATGAAGACGGATATTCTGGTGATAGGTTGCGGGATAGCCGGAGCCAGTGCCGCCCTGGAAGCGGCCAAACGAGGTTTGCGGGTGATGATCATCACCAAAAACTCCCAAGCTGAAGAATCGAACACCTTTTATGCCCAAGGGGGAATCGTATCTTTAGGGCCGGATGATGCCCCAGAACTCCTGAAGGAAGATATCATTCAGACGGGCGACGGCATCAACAATCCGGAAGCCGTGGACATACTGGCAAGGGAAGGCAAAGAGCTCGTAGATCAGGTCTTGATCGAAGATTTGCAAATCCCCTTTGCCCGCAGTTCTCCCCATAAATTGGACTATGCCCAGGAAGCGGGCCACACACGCCGGCGTATCCTGCATGTAAAAGATACGACGGGGAAGACCATCGAGGAGCGCCTCATCCAAGCCCTTAAAACTTATCCCAATGTAGCTCTCCTATCAAATCATACTGCCGTGGATTTGCTGACTATCCCTCATCATTCAAAAAACCCTACAGCCTTTTACCGGGAACCCCAGTGTATTGGTGCCTATGTCCTGGATAATTCCAGCAATAACGTGAAAACTGTTTTTGCCTCTTACACAATCCTGGCAACCGGGGGTTGTGGTGCAGTCTTCCAGTACACATCAAATCCCAAGGGAGCCATTGGAGACGGCTATGCCATGGCTTACAGAGCAGGTGCCAGGTTGGTCAACATGGAATACATCCAGTTTCATCCAACTTCGCTTTTCCACCGTGATGCTGACGGATTTCTCATCTCCGAGACGGTGCGTGGTGAAGGTGCACGATTGAAGACGAAAGAAGGGCGCACTTTCATGGATGACTACCATGAGATGAAAGATCTGGCTCCTAGAGATGAAGTGACGCGCGCCATTTATGAGGAGATGACCAACAGTAATTCCAACTATGTCTATCTGGATATTGCCTCCTATGCGAAAGTCGATATAAAAAAAAGGTTCCCGAATATTTACAAAACGTGCTCCCGCTATGGAATCGATATCACCAGGGAATCCATTCCCGTGGTTCCGGCTGCTCATTACAGTTGCGGCGGAATTTTGGTGGATGGCTGGGGGCGCAGCTCAGTTAAAGGCTTGCATGCCGTGGGGGAAGTTTCCTGCACCGGACTCCATGGTGCGAATCGTCTGGCTTCCACTTCGCTTCTGGAGGGACTTGTCTGGGGAGTCAGGGCTTCCAGGTACATCACCAACCATTTCGATCCGGAAAAGCCTTACCAGCAGTCGAGTATCCATGAATGGTATTATCCCAAGAAGGAAGAAGAAATCGACCCGGCCCTGATCAATCAAGATTGGTTGTCTATCAAATCGACCATGTGGAATTACGCAGGGATTATCCGCACTTCCAAGCGTCTGGAAAGAGCAAGGGCTGATCTGGATTATCTCTGTCACCGGATTCAGAAGTTTTACAAAGAGGCAAAAATGGATCCGAAAGTCGTAGGTCTGAAACACGGAATAAAGGTTGCCCAGCTCATAACCTATGCCGCTCTTGGTAATCCGATCAGTAAAGGCTCCCACTTCATCAAGAACTGATTTTTCTGACAAGCTAGTCATAGTCCGTCTTATTCGAAAGTCCCCTGCTTGGCAACTCATAGGAAATATAGTGCAAATCCGTGGAGTTGTATTGATGGCGGAGGATATCCTGTTTTTTTAGGATTAGTTCAGGTTAATAGTGGAGAAATACGATAAGTTGTTCTATAATAACGCAATAATTGTGACACCGGAGTGAACGATGGACAGCGAAAAAGTAAAAGAAACACTGAATCTGCCGAAGACATCCTTCTCCATGAAGGCAAAGCTCGCACAGAAAGAGCCCGAAATGATAAAGAAATGGAATGATATCCGGCTTTACGAGAAGATCCTTGAGAAACGTGCCGGCAGTCCGATTTTTATTCTGCACGACGGGCCCCCTTACGCAAACGGAAATATTCATCTGGGAACAGCGTTGAATAAAATTTTGAAGGATTTTATCGTAAAATCAAAAAGCATGCAGGGATACCGGGCCGCATACGTTCCCGGTTGGGACTGTCATGGCCTTCCTATCGAGTTTAAAGTCGATCAGCTTCTCAGTGAGAAAAAGAGAGAAATGTCTCTTATTCAGATCAGAGAAGAATGTAAAAAATATGCCATGAAATACGTAGGCATTCAGCGAGACCAGTTCAAAAGGCTGGGAGTGTTGGGGGATTGGGAAAACCCATATTTGACGATGGATCCTCTTTATGAGGCTGAGGTTCTCCGTTATCTTGCCTCTTTTTTTGCTATGGGCAACGTTTACAAAGGGAAAAAACCCGTCCATTGGTGCATCCACTGTCGAACCGCCCTGGCAGAAGCCGAGATCGAGTATAAGGAGCGCAAATCTCCTTCCATTTACGTGAAGTTCCCCATGATCACAGACCTTTCTCAGAAATTCCCTGTCCTCAAAGGCAGGGCGGTTTCTATTTTGATCTGGACGACGACTCCCTGGACATTGCCTGCAAACTTGGCTATCGCTTTCCACCCGGATTTCGAATATGCGGCTTTTGCAGTTGATGGAGAAGTCCTCATTGCCGCCAAACGTTTGATTCCTGTGATCGCAGAGGAACTTGGCTTGACGGATATAAAGGTTTTGGCGACATTTATGGGAGCGGAGATGGAGGGACTTACAGCGCGGCATCCTTTTATCGACAAGGAATCGGTCTTTGTGCTCGCTGATTATGTCACCCTCGATCAAGGGACCGGTGCGGTTCATACGGCGCCTGGTCATGGCCACGAAGATTACTTGACCGGTTTAGCCTATGGTTTGGATATTTATAATCCTGTCGACGATGACGGACGGTTTATGTCTCACGTCGAGAAATACCATGGAATGAATGTATTCGATGCCAACGCGATCATCATCGCAGATCTGAAGAAAGCGAACCGCTTGACGCAAACCGCGGATATCGTTCATTCCTATCCCCACTGTTGGCGCTGCAAGAATCCCGTGATTTTCCGCGCCACATCACAGTGGTTCATATCTATGGATGACAATGATTTTAGGAAAAAGGTTCTCGAGGAGATTAAGGAAATCGCATGGATTCCCTCCTGGGGGGAAGAGAGGATTTCCAACATGATAGAGGCACGACCGGATTGGTGCATTTCCAGGCAGCGTTCCTGGGGAGTGCCGATTCCTGCCTTTTATTGCGACGGATGCGGTACGATCCTGGCCGATGAAAAGATTACACGGAGAGTGGCCGATATATTTGAGAAGGAAGGCTCGAATGCCTGGTTTTCCAAGACGGCCGAGGAGCTCTTGCCGCCGGGGGCGACCTGCGTAAAATGTGGATCGACGGATTTCATGAAAGAAAACAACATTCTGGATGTGTGGTTCGAGTCAGGATCCAGTCACAATGTTCTCAGCCGTAGGGAAGGCCACACATGGCCTGCCGATGTATACATTGAAGGGCACGATCAGTACCGGGGTTGGTTCAACAGTTCCTTGTTGGTAGGTATTGCCGCCAAAGGAAGCTCTCCTTACAAGACCTGTATTATGCATGGCTTTGTTCTGGATGAAAAGGGCCGCGGCATGTCCAAATCCCTGGGAAATTTCATCGAGCCGGGAGAAATCATCTCCAAAAACGGGGCCGAGATCCTGCGTCTGTGGGTGGCCATGCTCAATTACAAGGAAGATGCCAGATTCGGAAGTGAAATCCTGCAAAGACTTGTTGAGGCTTACCGGAAAATCAGAAACACATGGAGATTCCTCCTCGGTAACATCCACGATTTCATCCCTGATACCGAGACCGTCCCTGCGGATTCAAGGCAGCTCATCGACCGCTGGATACTGGAAGAATGTGCATCTCTCGGGAAGAGGGTGATCAAGGCTTATGAGGATTACGAATATCATACCGTGTTCCATGCAATATACAACTTCTTCAATGTGGAACTGAGCTCTTTCTATCTGGATGTGCTCAAAGACCGGCTTTATTGCTCCGGTACTGGGACTCTGCTCAGAAAATCCGCTCAGACGACCCTGTTCGAGCTTCTCAAAACAACTCTGACTTTAATGGCACCTATTCTTCCTTTCACAACCGAAGAAGCCTGGGAGGCCATGCCGGAATTTGCGGGAAAAGAGGAATCTGTTCATTTCGTTCTTTTCCCTGCGTTCGACAAAATTTGGCTCGAAAAGCATTTGTTCCAAGAATGGAAGCAGTTGATCATTCTCCGGGAAAAAGTGCTCAAGGAGCTGGAGCTTGCACGGGAATCGAAGAGTGTCGGCAACTCACTTGAGGCGCATGTTATGCTCAAGGTGCCTCAATCTCAAATCGATTTCGTGAAAAAATACGAGAAAGATTTGCCCTCACTTTTCATCGTTTCTTCGGTCGATCTCCAAACCGCTCCCGGGGAAGAAGTTCTGGTCGCGATCTCGAGAGCGGAAGGTAAAAAATGCCAGAGGTGTTGGAACTACTCCACCTACGTGGGATCGAGCGCCGATTATCCGGGTTTCTGTCGACGGTGTGAGGAGGTCGTTTTTAAGATAGACTCATGAAAAGCAACGCTTTATATTACGCATTTATCCTCTTGTTTCTCTTGTTGGATCAAATCAGCAAAACATTGATTGCCGTCCATTTCCAAATTTACGAGAGCAAGACCATCATCTCCGGTTTTTTCAACATCACCCATATCAGGAATAAAGGGGCGATCTTCGGCTTTTTTTCTCACATTGATGGTTTTGTTGTTTATGCTCTTTTGACGCTGGCTTCCTTTGCCGCACTTGGACTCGTCATCTATTACTTTATCCACACGCCGAGTTCGCAGATTTTTCTTAAAATGTCCCTCTCTCTTATTCTAGCTGGGGCTGTGGGCAACTTGATCGACAGAGTTTTTAGAGGATCGGTGATCGACTTCTTGGATTTTTACTTCAAAGACTGGCACTTTCCCGTTTTCAATGTAGCGGACTCCTGTATAACTGTCGGGGCTATGCTCCTTATCTTCATTTTCCTGTTTAAGAAAGGATAAACATGTTTCCTGTATTGATAAAAATCGGCCCCGTTTCCATCCATACATACGGATTCATGATGGCCTTGGGAGTGGCCTCGGCTTTGTGGTTCGTTTTCAGGCAGGCAAAAAAATATGATTTACCCGCATCCCGTCTCATTGATATGGGCTTCTACACGATCATCATTGCGCTTATCGGAGCCAAGCTCATCCTGTTTGTCGGAAATTTCTCATATTACACGAGGTACCCTAAGGAGCTGTTCAGCTTGGCAAGATCAGGGGGTGTGTTTCAAGGAGGGCTTGCCTTTGGGATCGTGTTCGCCTTGTGGTATCTGAGAAAGCATAAGCTGCCGGTATGGAAAACGGCTGATCTTGTCGGTCCGGCCCTTGCTTTGGGCCATGGGTTCGGGCGCATCGGCTGTTTTGCTGCCGGGTGCTGTTACGGGCGTGCTTGTGCTCAGCCTTGGGGGATCAGTTTTTTGAATGAATATTCTCACGATCTGACCGGAATTCCTCAGAGCACGCCGCTTCATCCCACACAACTCTATGAAGCCGTTTTAAATTTTTTGAATTTTGGGATCCTTTTCCTTGTTTTGCGACGAAAGAAATTCGATGGTCAGGTTTTTCCATTTTATATCATCAATTATTCGATTATTCGCTTTATAGTGGAATTCTACCGTGGCGATCATCCGGACAAAGCCTATCTGATCAAGAATTCCTCGCCTTATCTAAGCTTGAGTTATCCTCAGGTTTTTTGTCTGATCGGTCTTGTGGGCGGGCTCCTCTTGTTTTTCTTTCTGAAAAAAAGAAGTCGTGCCTAAAAAAGAATTTGTAATCGAGCGTTTGCAGGGGGAAAACGAAAGACTCGATATGTTCCTCTCTAAAAAAATTCACGGTGTGAGCCGAGCACGTATTCAATCGTGGATCGCAGCTGGCCAAGTCCTCGTGGAGGGAAAAGTCAAAAGACCGAGTTACAGGTTGCATGATCGGGAAAACGTGCAGGTGGAGTACGAGCTTCCCGAACCTGAAAGGATGGACCCTGAGGATATACCGTTGGCGGTGATCTATTGCGATGAGCATATTATCGTGCTGGACAAACCCTCGGGCATGGTTGTTCATCCCGGTGCGGGGCAGAGGAGCGGCACGCTTGTTCACGCTTTAATTTTTCATTTTCCCGATCTAGCCGAGGTTGGCCCGCCGGATAAACCGGGAATTGTGCACCGTCTGGACAAAGAGACCTCGGGAGTAATCCTGGCCGCTCGAACCCAATCTGCCTATACCGAGCTGCAGAGACAGTTTAAGGCAAGGGAAGTGGATAAACGATATATAGGCCTTGTATGGGGGAACATGTCTCAAACTGAAGGAAAGATTATGTGGTCGATCGGCCGTCACATCAAACACGGGGGCAGAATGTCTGTCAAATCGCGGAAATCCCGGGTTGCTGAAACCCATTTTAAGGTCAAAGATAACTACAAGGGATTGACCTTGCTCGAGATAAAACCCGTTACCGGTCGAACCCACCAAATCCGGGTCCATTTATCTGCTTCCGGACACCCTATTGTCGGAGACACGAAGTATGGGCGCCGTAAATCCGAACTGAGGAGTCCGCGTCTGTTCCTCCATGCTCACACCGTGTCCTTTGTCCATCCTGCCTCGGCAAAACGAGTTCACTACTCAGCTCCTTTGCCTTTGGATTTAAGCTGCTTTTTGGAAAAATTGGATAGGGGTTCATGAAGGGTGCGTCCGGTAAGAAGACCCATGTTCTCATCTGGGTTTTACTGGCTCTTCTTACGTTTTACAGCGCCACCTTGCTTTGGAATATCCTTATCCAAAAAGAAAAAAATCAATGGGATTTTCAGACCTACTATTATGCTGCAAAAGCCCATTCCGCGGGATTGAATCCTTACGTTTTGGATTCTCTTTCCCAGGCAGCCCACAAAAAGATCCGTTTGAGATTTCTTTATCCTCCTGTGACGCTATGGTTCTTCAGATTGTTTGCCTTACTGGATTACAGCACCGCCTATGCGGTCTATTTTCTGCTCAAATGTCTTCTGCTTTTCGGTCTTGTTTTTCTGTGGGTAAGAGTGTTCCTCGGCAGTCTGTGCGATTGGCTTTTTTATTTTTTTCTTTTGTTTGCTTTCAACAGTGCCGTCTATGTGGATATGGTCGCAGGCAACATTTCGATACTCGAGCAATTCCTGATCTGGCTGGCTTTCTTTTATTTTCTGCGGAAGAAGCCCCTTCCGTTCTGTCTTTTGATTCTTCTTGCAGCCTTCTTCAAAACAACGCCCGTGTTGTTCCTAGCGCTGCTGATCTTCTTGCCAGGGAAAAAGAAATTTGCCTATATGGTCGGGGCCTTGACTGTCATCGGTGGGATCAACCTGTTTTTCTATATGACACAGCCCTTGTTTTCAACGTACATCCATTATGCGCGCAGAAAGGGACCCGGCATTTTCAGTCATTCGACCTTGGGATTTTTCCAAGATCTTTTTGGGCTTTTAAAAGAAAGGGAGATCCTTTCCCTTCCCCTCTCCCTGTCGGGCTTGATCTATTACATTACAATTGCCGCAGTCCTGTGTGTGACTTTTTTGACATTGAAGCGAGCCCGCTTCGGGAAGGGACTCGAAGATCATCGTATCCTTATTTTCTTGGCATGTGTTGTTTATTCCCTTATCCTTCCCCGGTTCAAGGATTATTCCTATGTTCTGTTGATCGTGCCCACATACTATGTCATAAAAAAGCATGCCTCTTCGGGAACGGCAGTTCTCTTGTTTCTTATCTTTATTCTTTCGACGCCCCTCCATGTGAACTTGCCCGGACTCGACGCTTTTTTCACCCTTTTTTGGGGCTATTATCCGCTGGTTATTGCCTATGCAGTCTGGTTCATGTGCTTGCATATTTTAGCCTCCTCCAAGTCGGTATCCTCAAAAGAAAGCGCCCCGGCTTGATAACTCGAGTGGTGCGTCAATGTGTCGGCCTTGACTCCAAAATTGTCTTGAGTCCGAAGGAATGTTTGTT
>JAFGNQ010000038.1 GCA_016926925.1 Candidatus Aminicenantota bacterium | reverse complement strand
CTCTTCACTCGAAGTTGCAGTTGCGTATTTCATCGATGAGCGTCACTGGACACGAAAGAAAGCCGCCGCTGTAACGGGTGCGATATGCTTTGTTCTGGCCGTCCCTTCCGTGCTTTCCAAAGGAGGAATCAGAGTGCTGACGGAGATCGATTTTATGGGTGTTCTGGATTTCATCTTCGGAAACATCTCGCTTGCTGTGGGGGCACTTTTGCTCTGTGTGTTTCTCGGCTACGCTTGGGGTGCCAAAAATGCGGCTCAGGAAATCTTTGCGGGAAATCCCCGGTTCAGACTCAAGCCCCTCTGGATTTTTTCCATAAAATTCCTTGCACCCCTGGCCATCATCCTCATCCTCATTTTCATAAAAACCATTTGGTCGGGATGAACGCTTGGAGTTTCAACCGATGATATTCAATTCTCGTTGTTATCGCACGCGGGTCGATCTTTTTATGTAAGGAGTTTTTTTACTCATTGTGGCTGCAACTACGCCTGTGATGGTTATGATACATCCTAAGATTTGAACGGATCCCACTCTTTCTCCGTAGAGCACGGCGGCAAGGATTCCGACTATAGGCACCAGATTGTAATATATGCTTGCCAATCCCGCTTCCACTTTTTTGAGTGCAAAATTCCATAGTGAAATTCCACCGAGAGAGCAGAGCAGGCCTAGGTAAAGCAAAGCTATGAACGATCTTATATTCAAATCCGGCCATCCTCCGACGATTATTTCAATACCTGCTAAGGGAAGTAATAACAGCAGACCCCCTCCTATGAATGCGGTTGTCGCGGCGATGACGTCCAATTCGATTTCAAATCTTTTCAAGAGGGTGCTGTACAGCCCCCAGGAAACCATGCTGAAAAAAACGAGAATGATCCCTAAAAGGCTGGTGCCTTTATCGAGGGATAAGCCGCTTCCAGCCGCTAGGATCACGCCGAACACGGCCAATACAGTTCCCAGTCCTTTCTGAAGGTTGAGCCTCTCCGAAATCAGAAAATAGGCTATGATCACGGTGACGATGGGCAGCGAAGCCTGGATTATTGCCGCTGTGGCGGCCGAACATTGGATCAAGCCAAAATTCTGAAAAATGAAAGTGGCTGCATATCCTATAAATCCGAGAAGGATATATTTAAATTCGAAACTCTTTTTAAGGGTGTAGCCTCGTTTTAAGGCGAACGGCAGTAATACCAGGAATGCGATGACAAACCTGGCCGCAGCGATAGTCATCGGCCCCATGTGGTTAAGAGCGTCTTTGACGACGATGAGAGCTGTCCCCCAAAAAATAATAGCTGACAAAAGCGCGATCAGATGTTTGTCATAAATCTTCATGGGAATACGCACCGAAAATATGCATGGTGCTAATCTTATATAAAAACCGGCTTCATTAGCAAAGCTGAATTTTTCCTGTTAATTACTTTGCTGTAAGAATATTGCATATTTTTTTTGACAACTCTTTTTATACATGATAAGAATTCAGATAAGGAAAATTGGGGAATGCCGGTTTCCCACCTTTATCGAGGAGGTCCAAAGATGAATAAGTTTTCTTTCTGTGGGAAATATCTCTTCGGACTCATTCTTTTAGCTTCTGTCATTTTTCTGTCCCATATTCCTGCTGCTCAGTCTGAGGTCTCGATTACAGTGGTATATCCCAATGGAGGTGAGACTCTTCAGCTAGGCAGTGTCTCTATGGTCCGGTGGACCAGCGATAATATCTCGGGAAATGTCATCGTGAAACTCATCAAGGGCACCCAAGTCCTGCGGTCGAGAAGCGTAGCCAACACAGGGAACTTATCATGGACGGTCGCGAATGTCGTACCCGGTTCAGATTACAAAGTTCGCATCGAAAATGAAGATGGCAGCGTATTTGACGAAAGCGATGGCCATTTTTCCATCGAAGCTGTTGAGACGCGCTCTCTGACAATGGTTTATCCCAACGGAGGCGAGACGTGGGAGATAGGGAATACGTATACTGTCCGTTGGGAGAGTACAGGGATAGAGGTCAATGTGATTTTAAAGCTGATGAAAGGGCCGCAAACCGTCCAGACCATAAACACCCCGAATACGGGAAGCCGAGACTGGATTTGTGCCAATGTCCTTGTCGGAAGCGATTACAAGTTTGTGATAGAGACAACGGATAGAGCCGTGTCCGATCAAAGCGACAATAATTTTTCGATTGAGATTCCGCCGCCGGGAAGGATTGAAATTACTTCACCCAACGGTGGGGAAAGATTGGAATTGGGCTATATAAAGGGCATTACCTGGAAATTTGAAGATGTGGCGGCGAGCAAAGTCCATCTGGTTCTCTTCCGGCGAGAAAGGATGATCGGCCGCATCGCTAAGGATATTCCCTTGGGTCTGAACGGAAGAGGCCTGTACCGTTGGAGTATAGGCAAATATATCGGAGGAACAGCACCGGTCGGCGACGGCTACCGAATAAAAATCGTGACCACGGATAATGTCTACCAAGATATCAGTGATAGGAATTTCACGATCGTAGCACCACCGGAGGAGGGATCTCCGGTTCCGCCGAGAATCACCTGGTTCGGGATCAACAACGCTGCGGAAACGACCTTGAGCAACAGGCTATCATTGAATCACGTTGCCAAGTACTCCCCTAGAGAATACCGGGTTCAGTACAGGAGAGAATCGGGCCTGGTCTGGACGGGTTGGATGCCCTACACTGCAGCTCCGGTTTTTCAGTCTTCTGTAGCCTGTGGAGAAATCCTTCTCTACCTGCAGCTCCGAAATGAGTACGGAGAGTCCAACATTCTTTCCGATAAAATCAGATATGTTCAATACACTTTGAGGACGCTGACAGCTAAAGAAGCCTGGATCAATCATGCAAAACCGAACGGATGGCAGATCAAAAATACGCGTTCGGATCCTGGCTCGGACTGCAGATATCAAATTTTCCCGGATGCGACCGACATCAAATT
>JAFGNQ010000287.1 GCA_016926925.1 Candidatus Aminicenantota bacterium | reverse complement strand
TACCCGGCCATCTTATTTATCACCGGAGATGCCGATACGCGAGTGGCTCCGCTTCACGCCCGGAAAATGGCAGCACTGATGCAGGCATCAACCGGCTCCGGCAAGCCAGTCATGATCCGCTATTATACTTCAGCGGGTCATGCCGGAGGACAGCCGGTCAGCGAACAGATCGAAGAACTCGCTGAAACCATGAGTTTCTTGCTTTGGCAACTGGAGGGAGAAATCTGAACCGATTAACTCGAGGAAGACCGGTTTGAACGGCTTGTTTTCTCTCGCCCATCTTGGGTATCCAGGTCTTCATCGGGCTATGGATTGCGCGGCGAATTCATTCGGAGAATGCCTTCTTTCTAGCGGGACACAGCCCCTCGCTTCCTTGGAGTCGTGACCTGCGCCCCTGATATCGATACAGGAGAAATGTTACAATTCTGGCATATAGGAAACCTTTCCATTCACACAGTTTCTGCGCTTCCGGATTTCACTTCTGATAAAAAGTCGGATTGGCAAAGGGCGCAGGGATTAAACTGATGACTATAACCGACGCCTTATTCCCTTCGTCAGAGGGCAAACACAAACGCGCTCCATTGATTTCTTTGACTTTGTAGGTCTTTCCAGTCCCGTTCTTGAGATCTTTGATCGAGAGCAGGAAATTCTTTTTCTCCTGCGGGCTCCAATAGTGCATGGAGATCAGTCTTTATCTATGCCAACCGCCGGCAGCGGAAGGTGCGTAGTCTCTTTTATGGTTCGGAGCACGATGGTCGTCCGGGTCGAAGCGATGGATTCGAGAACACCGAAATGCGCCTGCAGGATTTGGTACAAATGTTCGGTATCTTTCGCCCTCAGCTTGACGATGTAGCCGTCCTCGCCGGAGATGTCGTGGACTTCCAGGACTTCGGGAATCCCGGCCAGGATCTTGCCGACATCCCACTTGGCTCTTTTTTCGTTCGTCTTGATGAAAACGAAAGCGAGAAGCCCCAGGTCCATAGCTTTCGGCTCAAGGATGGTCACGTATTCCTTGATGATGCCCTGCTTTCGCAACTTTCTCAGGCGCTCCAGTATGCCCGACGGGGCCATATCCAGCCTGCGGGCGATTTCCGCCTTCGAGATCCTGGCATTTTTTTGTATAAACGTCAGTATTTTATAATCTATTTCGTCGATCATTTGCTTTTTTCCATTTTTATCTGAATTATATTTGTTATTAATAGCTTTTTGTTGAATATCAGTATACATATAAATCGTGGATTGCGCAATCTTCTCCACACAAAAAGGGAAGATCCCGGCCTACGGCCAAACAGCCAGACAGCCGGAGCTGTCTGCGAAAGCAAACAAATAAATGATAAGAACGTGATTTCTTTACACCTTGCCTGTCGCTTTGCAGTGAGATCGGCTCGCCGGAGGTAAAAAACGCCGCCATATAATTGAAAATTCTTTAAAAATATGCGTGGCAGTGGTTTTTATGAATAATTCAGGGGCCTGGATTATTCACGAGTCGAGGTTGCCGCAAAGGCGAGGCAGCAGCACGTGAGGCTGTAGTCAACTACGCCGAAGGGGCTGCAACGAAGGCTTTGTGACAAGATCGGCTCGCCGGAGGTAAAAACCACTGACAATAAGATTTTATTTTCTTTATAAATAAGTGGCAGTGGTTTTTATGAATAATTCAGGTTAAAATCACTTTAAAAGGAGGACAGCATGCAATTCATAAAAACTTTTTTCAAACGAATCTTCAGCATGGCCATCATCTCGGCTTTCATCGTATCCTCCTCGCTCATCTCCCAGCAGAAGATCGACGAGGAATACACCAAAAAAATCAAAGAGTACACCACCGAGGAATTTTTCCTGACCGAACTGGTGAACTACCTGCCCTTTTCGGACACGGTCCCTTCTCCGGAAAAAATCCTCGGAGAGGCGATCGGCACACCCGACATTCTCCATGACACCTCAGAAATTGAGACGTATTTAAAGGCCGTGGCCGAAGCCAGTCCCCGGGTAATCTTGTTCTCCATCGGTGGCACCGACGAAGGGAAAAACCATATCACCGTAGCCGTCTCGGATGAGGCCAACATGGCTCGCATCGAGAGAATCAAGGAGATCATGGCTCTGCTGGCCGACCCGCGCAAGATGAAAGAGGCCGATGTCGATAAACTGCTGGACGAAGGCCTGCCCATCTACTGGGTGACCGGCGGCCTTCATTCGCCCGAGTGCGGCTCTCCGGAGATGCTTATGGAGATGACCTACCGCCTGGCTGTCGACGAATCGGAATTCATTCAGGCCATCCGCAAAAACTGCGTCGTCCTCATCACGCCCGTGCTCGAAGTCGACGGCCGGGACCGCTACGTAGACACCTACCGCTACAAAAAGGACCACGAGGGCAAAAAAACAGTACCGCTGGTCTATTGGGGGAATTATGTCGGCCACGACAACAACCGCGACAACCTGGGATTGGCCCTCAAGCTGACCAACAACCTGCTCAAGACGTATTTCGACTGGCATCCGGTCATCATGCACGACCTGCATGAATCCGTGCCCTTTTTGTACGTCTCCACGGGGACAGGCCCCTACAATGCCTGGCTCGATCCGATAACCATTGACGAATGGCAGGAGCTGGCCTACACGGAAGTATCGGAAATGGACAAACGGGGCGTTCCGGGTGTCTGGACCCACGGCTTCTACAACGGCTGGGCCCCGAGCTATGCCTTCTACGTAGCCATGTTCCATAACTCGACCGGCCGGTTCTACGAGACCTACGGCGGAACGGGAGCGGACACCTTGACCCGGACCGTCGGCGGCCAGTCCCAACGGGCCTGGTACCGGCCCAATCCCCCTTTGCCGACAGTCAAGTGGTCGATCCGCAACAACATCAACCTCCAGCAGAGCGGTGTTCTTTTCGCGCTCAAGCATGTGGCCGACAATCACAAAAAATTCCTGAATAATTTTTACCTCAAGAGCAAACGTGCTGTGGCCAAAGCCACCACCGAAGGCCCGGCCGCCTGGGTGATACCGGACGACGGGAAACGGCCGCTGGCGGCCGCCGAACTGGTCAACCTCTTGAAAAAACAAGGCGTGGAAGTTCACCGGGCGAACAAGGAATTCAAAATAAAAAAGGATAGCTTTCCCGCCC
>JAFGNQ010000037.1 GCA_016926925.1 Candidatus Aminicenantota bacterium | reverse complement strand
TCTGGTGCGTCGTCGTGCCGATGAATCTGGCTTTCCCCTCTTTTTTCACTTTGACGAGGGCATTCATCAAAGGTTCGAAGGTAGTCATCTCAGGGCTGTAAATGCTGTGCAGGTAGAGGATGTCCACGTAGTCGGTTCGCAGGCGTTGCAGGCTGAGGGCGAGCTGTTTATTGAGCCCTTCTGCGTTGGCCGGCGGCTCCCGGTCCGAACCCTTCTCGACAAAGACGTTTTTTTCCCTATCTCTTGCTAAGCGCATCTTCGTGGCTATATAGACTTTGTCCCTGCCTCCTCTTTTTTCGAGCACTTCGCCGATAACCCGCTCGGAGTTTCCCCTCAAGTAGACATGGGCCGTATCAAGGTGTTTTATGCCCATATCCAGAGCCTGATTGATGAGATCGGGGCTGTCGGAGTTCATAACTCCGAAGCTGACGATCGGAATTTCCAGCCCGGTCCGACCCAACGTTCTGTTGATGATTTCAACGGGATGATTCCGGACCTCTGTTTTGGCTTTGAGCAACGGGACTCCGATGCCTGCACCGATTGTTCCCAAAGCCGCTTTTCCAAGAAACTCTCTCCGCTTAATATTGTTTTTCCCCATGATTTCATTCCTCCTTATTCGAATAGAAACCCGAAAGCATCCTTCTTTCAACCAATACGGTCATTTTCTCTGTGTAAAAAAATTCGGTCGGGCTACAAAAGTTATCTTTACTATAGCGCATCTCACCGACCCTGTAAAGCGCATGGAAAGAGGGCTCTCGTTTCTGAGAATCCGAAAGCACAAGGTTCAGGGCCTTAATATGAGGAACGGATTTTCCTCCTGGCATGTCAATCTTGACAGAAAAGCTGTATTCTGATTAAGTTTGAAATGATTCCTAGAGGATCGTCGAGGAAGAGGAAATATGGTCACCAGATTCAGTCATTCGCGCCTCAATTCTTTCGAAACCTGCCCTCTGAGGTACAAATTTGCCTACATCGACAAGGTCAAAGTCGAGGTTGAAGATACGGTAGAAACATTCCTAGGCTCCCGCGTGCACGAAGCTTTGGAAAAGCTGTACAGGAACCTCCAGTTCGAAAAGCATCCGACCCTGGATGAAGTTCTGGCCTTCTACAACAAGGAGTGGCGAAAAAATTGGTATGACGGTATTATCATCGTCAAAAAGGAGTACACCGAAGATAATTACCGAAAAATGGGAGAAAGGTATATCCGCGATTATTATAAAAGGCATTCGCCTTTCACAAGGGGGCGAATTTTGGGCTTGGAGACAACGGACACGCTTGCCCTCGATGATGCAGGGCGATATGGTTTCCATATCCGGATTGACCGGCTGATGGACGTGGGTAGCGGCTGCTATGAAGTTCATGACTACAAAACCAATTTGTCTCTGCCGCGGCAGGAGGATTTGGACAAAGATAGACAATTGGCTATGTATGCTCTTTGGGTAAAGGAACAGTTCAAAGATTTTAAAAAAGTGCGGCTTGTCTGGCATTTTGTTGCCTTCGACAAGGAGTTGGAATCCTTCCGAACGGAGAGCCAACTGGAAGAACTGAAAAACCGCGTTTTGGAAGAGATCGCGGAAATCGAATCCATGCAGGAATTTCCGGCCCGTGTAACGCGGCTGTGCAACTGGTGTCTGTACCAACGGATCTGTCCTGAGTGGAAGCACGAAATCCGGATCGAAGAAAAGCCGGTCAATGAATTCCTGGATGATCCCGGAGTTAAGCTCGTCGATGAGTATGTTCGGGTCAAGTCGGAACTGGATGAGTACAAAAACACAGCCGAGCAAAGGCTCTTTCTGCTGAAAGAGGGGCTCATTGCTTTCTGTGAGAGGGAGGGCTTGACCGTTGTATCCGGTTCAGAATACAAAATATCCTTCAACAAGAAGGAGTCTTTTAAATTCCCCGCAAAAAATTCCGAAGAAAGAGCAAAGTTGATCGCTTTTCTTAGAGATGCCGGCAGGCTTGATGAAGTTTCGGATCTCGATGTCCACGCCCTGAGCAACATTCTGAAAAAGGGCGATTGGGAAGAGAGCTTGCTGGTCGAGCTGAAGGGTTTCACGACAACAGAGATTCTACAGAGGTTGAGCATATCCAAGCGCAAAAAGAAAAACACATAAGTAGGGATTCATCTCATGGACAGGGATTCTTGAATTTTTGGTAACTGGACTGAATCGAAGGAGAGAGAAATGACCGAGCCTAGAGGAATCGAAACAAAGACAACAGAGATTTTGATTGTCGGAGGCGGAGCGGCCGGATTGTCTGCTGCGTTGTACGCCGCTCGTGCCGGCCGGATGACGATCGTTCTCGAAGGAAGAGCCTCGTCCCGCCTAAACCTGGGGTACACGATTGAGAATTATCCAGGGTTCATATCCATCGAGAGTAGGGAGCTCCTCCGGAAGTTTCGGGAACATGCCGGGCATTTCGGTGCCGAGATCATAGATGAGGAGGCAACCATATTCAGCCTGGCCTCGAATCCCAAGTATGTGACGACAAGGGACAAGCTTTACGAGGCGAAGGCCGTAATCGTTGCTTCGGGGAAACCGATTTCATCGGGCCGGCTGATTCCGGGGGAGGATGCGCTGCTCGGCATGGGAGTGAGCTATTGTGCGACCTGCGACGGGCCCCTCTTCCGGGGCCGCAGAGTTGCGGCCGTCGGCAATTCCGAAGAGACAGCCGAGGAAATTCTGGCTTTAGCCCAAATGGGCTGTGATGTCCATTGGATACTGGCGGATCAGAAAGAACCTCAAGTGTCCGAAGCCCTGCTATCGGAAATCAAAACCAAGCGCATTCCTTGCTACGAGAAAAGCAGAGTTATAGAAATCAAAGGGAAGGGGAGGGTCGAGTCCGTCGTCTTGGAAAAGGATAATATCGTAGAGGAACTGGAAGTAGAGGGAGTCTTTATTTTCAGGGAAGTTCCTTCAGCAACTCAGTTCAGTAAGGCAGGTGTTGAACTGGATCACGGTCAGTGTATTTCGGTCGATCGGTTTCAAAGGACAAACCTGGGAGGTGTTTATGCTGCGGGAGATGTTACATGCGGGGGGATGCAGATAGTGTCCGCAGCCGGAGAGGGGTGTGTGGCGGCCATGCAGGCAGTGAAGTATCTGCGGAAAGAAGAGCGCTAAAACGAAAAAGGGCAGGCGATGTTGCCGCCCGCCCTTTCTTTTTTTGCAGGGCATCGGCCCGCTTCTTGGCGGGCCCTTTTCCTGAAAGGGTCATTACCCTTTATCTATTTTATCTAAACGCCGGGCTTGAGTGATGCCGCGGCGTTAGCCTCACGGGCTAATACGTTGGAAATGATCTC
>JAFGNQ010000286.1 GCA_016926925.1 Candidatus Aminicenantota bacterium | reverse complement strand
GACGTGTTCAGCCGTCAGGTTGAGGCATTGGGAACGAGAGGGGATGTCGTTTTGGGGATTACCACAAGTGGAAATTCCGCCAATGTCATTAAAGCCATCCAAAAGGCCAAGGAAAAATGCCTGATGACCGCTGTGCTCACTGGAGATGGAGGAGGAAAAATCGGAGCGATGGCGGATTGTTGTCTGAATGTGCCTTCAAAGCATACCCCTCTCATTCAAGAGGTGCACCTGTTTCTGCTTCACATTTTAGCCGAAGAAATCGAGAGGCGCACCGGTTTAGCGGAAACCTAATAACGCCGCCGGAATCCGGAACGACGCGGCCTTGATTTGAACTCAGGAATATCAAAAATCTTTTCCTCTTCGAGGATTTCCGTATCTTCCGTCTTTTCCTTTTTTCCTTTTTTATCGATTCGGAAGGATCGCTCCGCCGCGGCAATGACTTCGTTCCGCAGTCCTTCCTTTGAAATCTCTTCCGTATAGACTCTCCGTCCCTCAACGAGGTCATGAATGTAGGCCTGAATTTGTTCGTCGGAATACAGTCTTTGGATGCCCCATTCATCCAAACTCTGCCCTTCGGTCTTCCTGATCTCCTTGGTTCCGAGAAGACCTTTTTCATAATGGTTGGTGTTCCTCAAGTCGCCTCTCTGGATTTGTGCCATAAGGCTGATCGGAACACGGTTCACTTTACGTATGAGTCTTTTTTTCGACGCTCCATTTTCTTTCTGCGTCTCGATGATTTCTCCCAGGCCTCCTGTGTTGTACTGCATGAATTTGACTTTTCCGGGGTAATTGCTGACGAGAGTCATAATAATGTCGTAAAATTGATTCACTTTTTTTGCCCGGGAGCCGATGATAAAGGGGTCGGTTCCAACAATCCGCACCGATTCGCCCGCTTTGAGAGGCTGGCTGGCGTAGCTATGGGTGCTTTCTCCCCAAAGATAGGCCAGGACAGCCTGCTCCGGGGTGAGTTCTTGTGAGAAGGGCATGATTGTGTTTCTACGGGTGATAAAGGCAAACAGAAGACCATCCAGCTCCTCTAACGAGGGGAGATTGACGGATTTGGAGAAAATATCGACCATTTTGCCTTTGATGCGGATGCGAAGTTTTGTCCGGTCGATAACGGCCCTGCCATTGGCCGTGAGGCTCTCGTCGAGAAAATCTACATCTCCGTTCGATTTGATCATGACATTCTCATAGAGAGCGCTCTTGTCTATCAAAGCGTTGTACATAGCTTCCTGGTATTCCTTTTCCACATCCGTCTTAACGAAGAAGCCGTTCTCTGTTCCCAAAGCCGAGCCATCCCGCCGAAGGAAACATATATCGTCTTGGGTCACCAGAGTCCTTTCACCGCGTGAATGGTCGAGTCCTAAAGGGTGACAGGACCAGGTCGACTTTCCGGTTGCGGTCAAACCGAAAAGAAACACACCGAATGTTTTGCGTTGGTCCCCAGCATCCCGTACGGTGACGATTTTTGTGCCGGCATGCAGTCCCAGCATGCCTTTTTTATCCGCTGTCCACATGGCTTGACGGAGGAAGCCCTTCTTGTCCTCTCCCATATAATCCGTTCCGAGGGCAATGTTGATGTTGTGCTCCGGAATAACCAAAACCTGTTGACGCAGAGGATGTTCCTCAGGTATATGGATCATCGTGAACTCCGGCCCCTGCCGCCGGCTCGGTTTGAACATGGTTTTCCCCCACATGTAACCTAAGCGGTAGTTGATAAGATCGGCTTCAGAAAGGTAGAGGTCGCAGACCGGATTGAAAGAATCGTTTTCTCCCATTTGTCTTCGGATGTGGAAAATAGGAAGAGCCCTTAACAAATGAAGCACCTTTTTCAATTCTTCCGGTGCTGATGCTATCAGGTTTTGCTGCTCGGGTGTTGGATGGGGATGCCTGACGCTTTCACTCCCGAGATAAACCGTCTTAGGTGCTATCCTGCTGGAAATGGCGGAACGCCAGCCGTAGGAACCGTACATCGTTTTGATACCTACGGATCTGGCTCTGGGCTCCAGCCATTTGAGGTCGACGCTCTTGACGTTCGGCCCTTTGAGGACGGTTTGAAGCTCTTGAGCGAAAGCAGCGTATGCATCCTCATTATGAATATTCGAATCGTTCATTGTGTGACTACCTGCATGTTTTTCGAGGCTTGTATTATGATTCCGTCAGGTTCGCTTCTCCCGACACAATCCGTTTGATGTCTTCAGGAGAGGCCGTACCGCTGTTGAAGAGGTAGCATTGTGTCCTTTCCAGGAGCCGGCGGAAGAAGGCTCTCTGGAAATCCAATCTTTCATGAGTGGCAAGCAGGAGATGGGGGTTGTAGAATGGCTGGGTCTTCGATGGCCCGGGCTCGCTTCTTGCGCCGACGGCTTCACCGTGCTCGAGAATCCTCAGAGCGTCTTTAGGTTCTATAACCGTAAACGGAGGTGAGACCTTGTCGTTCCGCAGGAGAAAAACCCAGCGGAGAGATGTGCGTTTGACATGCTTGGATGGCCCTTCGATCCAGTACGGATCCAGAAGTGCAAATGCCTTTTTTGATGCACTGTAACAGAAAGGAGAACCCCTATCGAGACGGCAGTCTTCGAGTTGAGGGCACATCGCATTCTGACACGCTTCTTTATGGATGATGATATTTTCACATTTACAGTTGTCGAACAATGGAGCGAGACGGGGATAAACCTCGACGGTATACGTGGGCATGAACAGCTTTCTTTCGACGGCGTCGGCCTGTGCGGCATTCCCGGAATATCTCACAAAGGTGAGGTCATTGGAGTGAAGCCGGAACCTTGGATCTTTAAGTAGAGAATAATAGAGATCCGTCTTTTGAGTGCCTTTTGGCCCGATAAGGGCAAGTCCTTGGCCGTCTATGTCAGCCACCATACCCCGGACAGCCTGGACGCTGAAAAGTCTTTCCGAGATATCCATGACGAGTCCGAATGCAAGACTGCGCAAAGGGCTGTAATTGTCCGTGTTGACCAAAACTCCGGTTTTTGTTTCCGAGCTGTAAAATGACCGAGGTTCTCTTCCCGGGATGTTGTCCACGGCGTAAATGATGCCGTGAGGCTCCAGGTCTGATTCCAGCTGTGCCGGATACCAGTTTTCCATCCAGAAATCGTAGAGATGGAAGACGTTGGTCCGCAGTTGGATGATCACGCCGTTGATGTTGGCGTTCCACTCAAAGTAGTTTTCGTAACTCAGGTGCGATTCCATCTCGGCGACGAGAGCATCCCTCATTTGGATGGACTGGTCCGGATCGACGGGAACTGATCCTTTATGATGGGTGATTGTGTTGTTCAAGCTGATGCGTTTGACCTTCTTGGCTGTCTTGAGTTGCGCTAAGGCATCTGTGATTCTGTCCATTCCTTTTTCTATATTTTCCATGGATGTAGCATAGGAAAGACGGATGCAGTCATCAGCTCCGAAGGCGTCGCCGGGAACTATGGCCACGTGGGCTTCCCTGAGGAGATAATAAGCCATCCCGTAGGAGTTGCGGATTTGGGCTTTGTTGAATTCTTTGTCATAATAGGAGGAAAAGTTCGGGAAGAGATAGAAAGCGCCTTGCGGCTCAAAACAGGAAACCTTGGGAATCGAACGAAGCCTGGTCATGGCATAATTTCTTCGCCTCTGGAATTCGGCCACCATTCTGGAAACTTCATGTTGAGGACCTGTTAGGGCTTCCAGACTCGCTTTTTGCGATACGGAACAGGGATTCGATGTTGTATGGCTCTGGATTTTCGCCATGCCGTTGATGATTTCCGCAGGACCGGCAGCAAATCCGATGCGCCAGCCTGTCATAGAATAGGATTTGGAGACGCCGTTGATGAGGATTGTCTTCTTTTTAATTTCCTCTCCCAATGCAGCGAAACTGACAAACCGAAAGTCATCATAGACCAGCTTGTCGTAAATCTCGTCCGCGATCACGTAGATGTCCTCCTCCATGATCACTTCCGCCAGTGATTCGAGTTGTTGCCGATTGTAGGTCGCTCCTGTAGGATTGGAGGGATTGTTGAGAATAAGAGCTTTTGTTGCGGGAGATATGGAGGCTTTCAGCTGGTCGGGCGTCATAAGAAATCCGTGTTCTTCCCGGGTGGGTACGATGGTGCTCCGCCCTTTGGCTAATGAGACTGCATGAGGATAGGTTACCCAATACGGCGCAGGGATAATGACTTCGTCCCCCGCATTGACGACTGCCTGGATACAATGATAGAGTGAACTCTTGGCGCCCGTTGAGACAATGACTTCATTCGGGGTGTAAAGGAGCTGGTGATCTTCCTTCATCCGGGCGACGATGGCTTCCTTGAGGGCAGGGATTCCCTCGTTCTGGGTGTATTTAGTGAAGTTGTCCTGGATGGCTTTTATCCCGGCCGCTTTCACGTTTTCCGGAGTTGGGAAATCCGGTTCGCCGACACTCAGATCTATTATATCGATCCCGGCCGCCTTCATGGCTTTGGCTTTACCCGAAACTTTAAGAGTGGGAGATTCGCCGATTTGATTTGCTTTTTCTGAAACCATAATCAACCTTCTTGGATGGGATATCAGTCTTTATCTCTATCTTGTTTCGAAAATTTCTCTTGAAAATACTTCTTGATGTCCACTCCTGTCAGAGATTCAACGACTTCGGGCATCTGTGCCAGAACCTCAGCCACCTGGGCCGTTATTTTTGTTGCACCCGTCCCTTTGTCTCCGCCGATGAGTACGATTTTATCGATTTTGGAGAGGGGTTCGGCCACGGCTCGAGCCAGCTCCGGTAGGCTGTCGAGGTACATCTCGAGGATGGCTGCTTGATTGTATTTTTCACAGGCTTGAGCGCGTCTAAGCATGGCCTCCGCCTCCGATAGTCCTTGCTGCTTGATCTTTTCAGCCTCGGCGGCTCCTTCGAGTTTGATGGCTTCCGCTTTCCCTCTTGCTTCCGCCTGGATGCGGAACTCCTCGGATTCGGCCTCCGCCTTCATTTGGTACTTGCGCGCGTCTGCCGGTTTGATGACTCCGGCTTCGAGCTCTTTTTCCCTGCGCTTGATTTCAAGCTCTTCGATTTTTATGGCTTCCTGCTTTTCGATGAACTTGACCTTGCCCTCTTCTCTTTTGATCTCTTGGGTCAAACGGTTTCGCTCCAACTCGTAGGCGTAGTCGGCATGGGCTTTTTTCAGGTTGACATCGACTTGAGATGTGGCTTTTTTCGCCTCATTTTCCCACTGGGATTTGGCGATCTGGGCATCTGCGTTCAGACGGGCGATTTCGCCTTCCTTTCTCGCTTCGGAAGATTTGATCACCGCCTCTTTCTCCGTCTCTGCTTCTGCGATGGCCGCATCGCGCTTAGCGGCGGCGATGTGGGGCTTACCGAGGGCGTCCAGATACCCTTGGTTATCGCTGATTTCTTTCAGTGCGAAAGAGATCAGAGAAAGTCCCATCTGGCTGAACTCTGTTTTTACGGAGTCTTTGACTTTGTCTGCAAAATGTTGTCTTCCTCTATAAATATCTTCCACCGTCATTGTCCCTATGACGGCCCGTATTTTGCCGTCTAGAATGGTAGCCGCGATGTCACGGATACCGTCTCTACCGGATCCCAAAAACTGCTCGGATGCAAGACGTATGGAATTCTCATCGGAACTGATTTTGATTTGTGCCGAAGCTTCGGCCATAATCAATATCCCTCCGTGGGTCAGAACTTCCGGAGTTTTTATGCTCAGGTTTAAGACATCGAGGGGCAATGTGTCGACTGTCTCCAAGAATGGCCAGACAAAAGTGCCACCCCCCAGGCGATAGCGGTATCCGATCCGGACTTTCGTGCCATCCGGTTCCGTAATGGCTCTTTTCCTCCCGCCGGAGATGATCAGGACCTCGTTCGGTCCGACTTTTCTGTATTGTTTTGAAATGAGAAACGACAAAAGGACAGGGATTATAACAATGATGCCGAAAATGATGAAAGTGGATAGGATATTCATCGTTACCTCCTAAGAAGAAATACAAGGGATTTATCCGCATTGTTTGGCGGGAAGTCCCTCGCCTCTTCTGGAAAAGAGAAATAATATATTTTAAATGCAATCTTTACAATAGGCAACTGCTTGATACGAAACTTCCGCAGATGTGTGGGTCAGCCCTGCCTCAGTTTTTGTTCAAAATAGCTGATGGTTCGCATCAAGCCCTCTTCCAGAGGGACCTTGGGTTCCCATCCGAGATTGCTTCTGGCATTGGAAATGTCCGGACACCTTTGTGTCGGGTCATCCGGGGGCATGGAGTTGTGGGTGATCTTCGAGGTGCTTTTGGTGAGTTTGATGATCATTTCTGCCATCTCCAGGATCGTGTGCTCTTCAGGATTGCCGAGGTTGACCGGCCCCAGAAAATCATCTGTTTCCATCATAGCCAGGAGCCCTTTGACCAGGTCTGAGACATAACAGAACGACCTTGTTTGCGATCCTTTTCCGTAAACAGTCAGAGGTTTTCCTTTCAGTGCCTGCACGATGAAATTGCTGATGACGCGTCCGTCATCGACGGCCATCCTCGGTCCGTAGGTATTGAAAATCCGGACGATTTTGATATCGACGTCGTTTTGGCGGTGATAGTCCATCATCAACGTTTCCGCTACTCGCTTTCCCTCGTCATAGCAGCTTCGCGGTCCAATGGGATTGACGTTTCCCCAATAGACCTCAGGCTGAGGGTGGACTTCAGGTGTGCCGTAGACCTCTGATGTGGATGCGAGGAGAATGCGTGCTTTTGTCCGTTTCGCCAGTCCGAGCATGTTGATCGTTCCCATGACGTTGGTTTTGATCGTCTTTATGGCGTTGCACTGGTAGTGGATGGGAGATGCCGGGCATGCCAAATGATAGATTGAGTCCACTTCAACCAGGATGGGGTTGATGATGTCATGACGGATCAATTCGAAATAGGGATTGGTGAACAAATGACGGATATTGTCTTTACTTCCGGAGAAAAAATTGTCGAGGCAGAGGATATCTTCCTTACGCTCCAACAGGGCGTCACAGACATGACTTCCCAGAAATCCGGCTCCCCCTGTTACCAGAATACGTTTCACATTTTCCTCCTTCTGCGATTTTGAGGCATTCACCGTGCGTCCCCGGCGGCTATCCATAGGCCATGAACATCAAACTTTTCTTTTTAAGCACCTCTCGCTGCACTTGAACAAGATCTTTTATCCCTTTATCGGCAAGTTTGAGGAGAGCATTGAAATCTTTTCTCGTAAAAGGTGTTTTTTCAGCAGTCGCTTGTATCTCGACTATTTGTCCGGCATCCGTTTCAACGACATTCATGTCGACTTCTGCAGTTGAGTCTTCCTTATAATCCAAATCAAGGTATTTTTCTCCATCGACAACTCCCACACTCACTCCGCTCACCAATCCTTTAAGAGGCATTTGTGAGAGCAGGCCCTCATCCATCATTTTTTTTAGGCTGAGCGCCAGGGCAACGCAGGCCACAGTGATGGAGGCTGTTCGTGTTCCTCCGTCGGCCTGTAAGACATCACAGTCGAGGATGATGGTCCTCTCTGCCAAACCCTTCAGATTGGTAACGGTGCGCAGACAGCGTCCGATGAGACGCTGAATTTCTTGTGTCCTGCCCGAAATGCGTCCCGGAGTTCGCTCGCGGGCTGTCCGTTTTAAAGTAGCCCTCGGAAGCATGGCGTATTCTGCGGTAACCCAGCCCGAGCCGCTTCCTTTTAGGAAAGGAGGAACCTTCTCCTCGATGGTTGCTGTGGCAAGGACTTTGGTCTTTCCTATTTCGATGAGAGCCGATCCGTCAGCAAATTGTAAATAGTCCGGAGTAATGGTTACAGGCCTGGTATCGTCGTTTGCTCGGTCATTCCTTCTCATATGGCTCCTCTATTTAACCTGAATCATTCAAAAAAACCGCCGACGCT